>JBBSSY010000038.1:0-11822 GCA_038241595.1 Chitinophagales bacterium
AATTTTTAAAATGACGCTATGCTTGTTCCGCTGCATTCTCCTAAAAACATGAAGTCATGGTTAATTTACTTACGGTAGGTTTCGAATTTAAGGATACCTTTTATTATTCATTGGTGAGGGTAAAGGAAAAAGCCGCCGGCACAGATTATGAGATCACCGTTATGAATGGTAATCTTGAAAAGTTGCTGTATGGCAATCACGTCATCAAAGAAAGAAATGGTCGGTTACATGTGGAAATTGCCGACTCCACCGAACAGGAAATTTTAAAGGCGACGATCGGTGAAGCACTGGGAAAATTTCTTCATCTTCCCGTGGAGCAGTCCGGTGCAGGCGAACTATCGCTCCGACCCGAAAAACAAACAGGTTTAGACCTGGTTCATTAATATTAAATCAAAATGGTAGATATGAAAATTGATATTCAATCCCGTGATTTTACTGCACAGCCAGCCTTGCTGGATTTCGTGACCGAAAAAGTCGAAAGGCTGGGGCGCTATTCCCATGATATTATTAGCGGCGAAGTTTGCCTGGCTATCGATAAATCAGACACGAATGACAACAAATTTTGCGAGATAAGACTGGCGATCCCGGGCAATGACCTTTTTGCCAGTTCGCAAAAAAAATCGTTTGAAGAGGCCACCGCAGCAACCGTGGAAGCACTCGAACGACAGATCGAGAAACATAAAACCAAGCTGACAAACAACCGCAAAGGTGTTCCCGAGGAACTGACCGATATGGCGTAAACCTTCAACTCGTTATCTTATATAAAATACCAGCCCACACAGGCTGGTATTTTTGTTCCCATAATATATGTAAAAGATTTTTGTCTGTCGTTGAAAATCGACTTCATACATCGTTCACACCACATCTTTTTTTCATAAACCCTTCGAGTGAACGCCCATCGTTTATCAATGATGAATATCTCCCAATTTAATCCTACATTAGTATCACCTAACAATGACCGGAAAATTACAAAAATTCATACGTAAGAATTACAACCGACTCGTAACCAGTATTGCCTTTTTACCTGCAATTATCGCCATCCTTTTTCTTGGATTTTCCTGGCTGATGATTGAGCTTGATTTTTCGGAAATCGGCAAAAGCATAAAGTCAAATCATGGCTGGGTAAGATTAAAAGACGCAAGCACCGCACGTTCCATCCTCTCTGCCATCGTTTCGGGCATTATTTCTCTTACTGTTTTTAGTTTTTCTATGGTGATGATCCTGCTAAACCAGGCAGCATCCCAAATGAGTAATCGAATGCTCGAAGGCATGATCGGTAACCGCTTTCAGCAGACTGTCCTGGGATTTTATATTGGAACGATCGTTTACGCCCTGTTTTTGCTGAGCTCGATTCGGGACATCGATTCCGGTATTTATGTGCCCGCACTTAGCATCTATTTTTTACTGCTCCTGACCGTGGGTGACATATTCCTCTTTATATATTTCCTGCACTATGTAACTCAATCAGTCAAATTCGAAACGATAATCAATCGCATTCATGTAAAGACGATCAAGTCGCTTGATCGAAAAATTGAAGGCACCTTACCTGTTATCCATGAGCCAACGTTTGAGAACGAATATACCATCGGCATGTCCTCGTCTGATTATTACCAGGGCTTTGACGAAAAAGGACTTTTAAACAGTGCGATTCAGCATGACGGAATGGTGAAGTTTTTGCATCCTACAGGTACCTATTTATTGAAAGACACCCCGCTGATGATTTTTTATAGTAGCCGGAAAATGGAGGACGACGCCTTAAGTGCCTTGTTGCTAAAAGTCGACTGCTATTCGGGCCAGCCGATAGATAAGAATCCCATTTATGGATACCACCAGCTTGCCGAAGTTGCTATCAAGGCGTTAAGCCCGGGAATCAATGACCCCGAAACGGCCGTGTTAAGCTTGCACGCCTTAACCGATCTTTCCTATTACTTATTACAACATTCTTTAAAAGCGGATTACCTGGATGAAAATGGTCATCTCAGAATTCACGCCGAAACCTGGAGCTTTGAGCAGTTGTTTAAAGAGTGTTATTACCCGATTTTGGATTATGGCAAAAAGGACCGCTATATCCAACAGGCTTTACTGTCTATGGTAGAACAGCTCCAGGAAAGTGGTACTAATAAATCACAAGCTATTATTCTTGAAAATTTTGTCGGCATGATTAAAAAGGAAATGGGTTAACCCGGTTCCATCCGGCGAAAAATCATTGACTTACCGAAAAATTCATAGTGCCAGAATCCCCTTACTTTAATAGTATTTATATTCTCCAGGCTAATACTCGCGTTCCAGGTTTTACCTGATTGAACGTCATAAATTTTTCCTGCCTGCCAGCATCTGCAACGCGGATTAAACAGTAGACCTGTAAGGACCTTTATACCAATTATCTTCCTGGTTCTTAAATCTTTGTCGGGATTATTTATGTCTTCGCGCGTATTCATCGGCCGGCTTGTATCGTCAGAGTCGTCAAACCACGTGACAGTACCCCCAAAGTAGAGCGAATCAGAAGATATTTTAACGACAACGTTTCGCTGCGACGACATCCAAAGTCCAGTTATATCGTATCTTTCTTGTGCATGTAACGAAACCCTCGAGGCTAACACTACCAACCCGGTAGAAGTAATCGTAATAGCTGCCTGCTTTAATTGGGTCAACGTCCATATCCCCGTCATACGCTTGTGAAACTTACGTGGTGGTTGAAGATTTTGACAGGCCTCCCTGTAATACCTGACAAGAAATACCTATTTTTTATTTGTCCTTGTCCAAATTTACTTTAAATTCTTTCGAAGCATCGTAGAATTTGAGCTCCCTGATATCCGCCGGAAGATTAAAGCCTTCTGCTTCAAGTTTTGTCTTAACTCTCCGAATTAAGTCGCCCCTGGTAATCAGTGAGCCTCTCCTGAAATCTTCCGTTGTAACCCAAAAGAAGACTTTTAAATTAACCGTGCTTGCAGCGAGTTCATCTTCTGTAACAAAACTCACATGTGTTTCATCATTTATTACATTTGCATCCTCATTAAAACAATTGGATATAATTTCTTTTGCCTTTTCGACGTCGTTTTCGTACGCTATGCCAACGGTAAAGTCTAACCGAAAAAAACCGTCTTCCGTATAATTAAATACTGGTTTTGTCAGCACGTCTGAGTTCGGGATATAAACGTTCTTTCCATCAAATGTGGTAATCTTAGTATACCTGAATTCCATACTCTTTACTTTCCCAAACACACTTTCTATCTGAACCGTATCATTTACCTGGAAAGGCCTGTTAAATGCCAGGATGATACCCGCAAGAAAATTTTCGGCAATGTCCTTGAATGCGAATCCGATTACGAGTGCTGAAGCACCGGCTGTAGCCACAATGGCTCCAGCGATATTGTCGAGCCCTGCTACATTAAGTGAAAGCAAAAAGATTACAATAAACAGCACCAGTTTGATGGATTTCATCAGGAATCCACTCATCAACGGATCGTGTGATTTGCTTTTTATTTTCCTCCCGATCACGTTTGACAGCCAACTGGCGACCAAAAAGCCAACGATCAACAGCAGTAAGGCCAATCCTATCCGGGGCACGGCTTTCAGAAAGGCATAATAATATGCATACAAACGATCAATAATTTTATCCATGTAGTACTATTGGTCTATTAATCGATGCTAGTTGTAGCTTCCTGCCGCTTAACAGCTTCAACAGCCGCTGGACTTCCGAACACAAAAAACAATTTCCTGTTTATGCCCTTAGCCCGACGTACGTCACCGATGATACTGGAAAATTCGTGAAAATTCAGATAAAAAGGGTTTGACGAAACCTTGATTTTACTCGTGATCCCATAGGTGGGTGTAGCGTCTTCCCTGGCGTAGGTGCCAAACATTCTATCCCAGAAAGTGAATAAGACGCCAAAGTTTTTGTCTATGTATTGTTCATCGGACCCGTGGTGCACCCGGTGATTGGAGGGGGTAATAATTGCCCATTCGATGGCGGCTGGAAGTTTCTTGATATACTCCGTGTGCTGCCAGAATTGAAATAAAACCATTATCTGGTTTACAATAAAGAATATAACCGGGTGAAATCCGAACAAAACGATAGGGATAAAAAAGATGATCTTGAGATGTTGCACCCAGCTCAACCTGAAAGAAACGGTAAGATTATAATGTTCGGCCGTGTGATGAACAACATGTGTCGCCCAAAAAAACCTGTTGTTGTGAGAAACCCGGTGCGCCCAATAGCTACAAAAATCATATACCAGGATACATGGTATGATGGTCCACCAGTTGAAGTTCATCCGCCAGGGAATGGCATTATAGACAAAGATGGCACCGAGAATTAAAATTGCCTTTGACAATAAATTGACGGCCACATTCCCCAGTCCAACAAGTAAGGATCCAAAAGCCTCTGTGGCATTGTAACGCCTTTTTTCCGTTGCCCATGAATGGATCATTTCCACTAAAGTAAAGAATGCCATCACCGGGATCGCGTAAACAATCAGGTCGGCTGACTTGTTACCAACGTCTGATATGGCATCGTATGGAATGGGATCTGCACCGAAGAAAGATCCTAATTCTAATAATTTGAAATCGCCCATGCGTTTGAGATAAAATTTTTAAGTACGTTAATTAGTGATGTATTGGTCTCCACAACCGAAAGATATCATTTTTTAAATCATGGAGCACATGCCATTTACGCATCCAAGTGTCTTATTAATTGGTGATCTGAGGAGGAAGATGATTTAAGGTGGAACTATTCCTGAGCAAAAACCCATATCCTACTCCAATACAAAGCAAAAATCATGACTATTATAGAATCATTGACAGTCAGCGTTTTAGGAGTATATTATATAAATATATGTTACCGGTATTCCCCCAATGAGGTCGTTCGTACACATAAGATTTGCCTTGGATGATAACGTCAAATGGCATCAGGCCGATTGCTCCGTTCGTTATTTATTTACTAATACTTTTAAAAATAGCTGTGGAGTAAAAACGGATTTCAACTATGAATCGGTAACTTTTCCTCACACACAAATGTTATATCATGAACAGCTATTACAATTCAGCAGACTTAGGCAAATTTGGCAACGTAGCCGATTTTCAAAAAGAAATGGGTCAAAAGTTTTTCGCGTATTATGGCGAAGTGTTTAAAGACAGTGAACTCACGGCGCGGGAAAAATCGCTGATAGCCCTCGCGGTGGCACATGCCGTGCAGTGCCCATACTGTATCGATGCATACAGTACGGATGCGTTTGAAAAAGGCTGGAGCGAGGGTCAGATGATGGAAGCGGTGCACGTGGCCTGTGCCATCCGGGGTGGGGCATCCCTGGTGCATGGGGTGCAAATGATGAATAAGGTGAAAGAGATAGCAATGTAATTATGAGCAAATCATAAAGTATATGGAGAAGTTACTGGACACCTATAATAGTGCCGCGGCGTCCAACGTGATGTGCCGGAATACCATATCAGTGGGATGGGATGGATTTTTATTTGATTGTGATTTTAACCAGATGCTTGATTTGAAAGCAGACGTGGCATCCAATCATATTTCACAATTCAACACAGCAATCCTGACTAACAGGAATATTATTGTTGGCCAACATTGCTTTGGTTGCACCGCAGGAGCGGGCTCCAGTTGTCGAGGCGCCGTAACATAAAAATTTTCCTCATGGAGCAACTCACAGAAGCGAAAGATTTTCTAATAGCACACAAAATTAGCCAGCCAGACATTGGGATCGTTCTGGGAACGGGATTACATGAGTTGATTAACCAGGTACAAATCGAACAAACCATTCCTTATTCAGAAATTCCGGGGTTCCCGGATGCTACGGTGGAGTTTCATAAAGGCAACCTGGTATACGGCACAATGGGCAACAAAATCGTCCTGATTATGCAGGGACGTTTTCATGCGTACGAGGGCTATTCAATGCAACAAATCGTTTTCCCGATCCGGATGATGAAGCTGCTGGGCATCAAGCAGTTGCTGTTGTCCAATGCTGCGGGAGGCATCAATCTTAATTTTAAAAAGGGCGACCTGGTTTTGCTTGACGATCATATCAACCTCCAGTCAGGAAATCCCCTGACTGGAAAAAATTATGACCAGCTTGGTGACCGTTTTCCCGACATGAGCAATCCTTACAATACGGAACTGAATAATTTGTTGATCCGCAAAGCAATTGACCTGGAAATTGATCTCAAGGAGGGTGTTTATGCTGCGGTTAATGGCCCAAACTTGGAAACACGAGCAGAATACCGGTACCTTAAAATAATTGGTGCCGACATGGTAGGGATGTCGACGGTACCCGAGGTGATCACCGCGAACCAGATGCACCTGCCCTGTGCGGCCATTTCTGTTATTACAGACGAGTGCGATCCCGATCATCTGAAGCCGGTGAACATTGCAGAGATCATTGAAGTGGCCGGCAACGCGGATAAAAAGCTGAGCGCTCTTTTCGCTCAAACCATCCTGTCAATGTAAAGCGGTATGACCTTAATCATTTTTGTAAAAAATCTAATCTATGGCAGGGTTAAAACCAGGCTTGCAGCAACTGTTGGTAATGATCAGGCCTTTCAGATTTATCAGAAATTAATTGGCTATACGGCTTCGGTTGTTGAAAAACTGGCATGTAACCAGGTTGTGTACTATTCAGATTACATAGAACATGATGATGCATGGCCGGGAGCAGTTAAGGCGGTACAACGTGGTAGCGATCTGGGAGAAAGGATGGAACAGGCGTTCAACAATTCATTTAGAGATGCCGCCGGGCATACCGTAATTATCGGTACCGATTGTTTTGAAATCACCCGGGAAATTATACAACAGGCTTTTGAAACATTGAGCCGCTGCGATGTGGTAATTGGTCCTGCCTCGGACGGAGGCTACTATCTACTGGGTATGACGAAACTCCATTCCCCAGTTTTTAAAAATATTGCCTGGAGTAGCGAATCCGTGTTAGCGACGACCCTAGCTATTTGCAAGTCACTTAACTTGAGTTATTTCCTGTTGCCAGTATTAAATGACATTGATGAAGAAAAAGATTTACGTCAGGCAAAACAGTCGCTTACGTTTTTAAACAAACGATGACTTACCGGTCATATTTCAGCAGGACGGAAACAACATCTCTTCTTTTATCACCAGTGAAGAATTAAACAGGTGCCAGTCTCTGGACGAGTTGGTGGCGTTAATTTCTGCCAGGCTCTTAACGTATGATCAGCATAATAATTCCGACATATAATGAAGCCGGACAGATTGCCCAAACAATCGACCGCGTGCTCATGGCCAGGGAGGACTACGCTGTTGAAATCATTGTAGTTGACGGTGGCAGTGACGATGAAACCGTTTCAATTGCCAAAGACCTGGGTGTGATCACGGTGATTGCCGACCGCAAAGGTCGGGGCGCACAAATGAACTGCGGCGCAATGCGCGCAGGTGGGGGAATCCTTTATTTTCTTCATGCAGATAGTAGACCACCCGTCGGCTTTGCAAGGCATATTAACGACGCATTGAATAAAGGTGCCTCGGGTGGCTGTTTCAGGCTGGCATTTGATGTCAACCACTGGTTCCTCCGCGCTAACTGCTGGTTTACAAGATTCAACATAAACAGTGTTCGATTTGGGGATCAAAGCCTGTTCGTAAAGAAAACTATATTTATGACCTGCGGAAAATTCCGGGAAAACCTGGTGGTGATGGAAGATCAGGAGATCGTTCACCGCATCCGGAAACACGGCAGGTTCATCGTGATGAAAGCCGCCGTGATAACGTCTGCAAGGAAATACCAGGAAAACGGAATTTATAGAATGCAGGCGATATTTTTTGGCATCTGGCTCTTATACTATTTTGGTTACCCACAGGAACATATAATAAAGTTTTATAGGTCTCACATTCGTAAACATAAACTTTGATCGTATGAAACCAAACGATAAAAATGCCGGCCTACCAATTTCCGAGCGGCCGTTTAGGGTACTGATTATATCGGGTTCGGAACGAAGACAATACAACTGCCCGGGAGTAGACGGCAAATCAAGAACCCTGATGTTAAAGATGGCTGACATGTTGCCCGAAGCATGGGAAATTGATTATGAAGATCTGGCCAATGTATATGGCAGGGCTAAAATTCAAAGTTGCAACGCATGCGTATCAACTTCAATGGCCCTTTGTGTGTGGCCCTGCAATTGTTATGAAAAAGGCAGTTGGAGGGAAAAAGATTTGATGTGGGAGATGGATATGTATGCACGCTTCGACATGGCTGACGCCTGGGCCATCATTGGGCCAATCAACTGGTATGGCCCAACCAGCAACCTTAAACTGATGTTTGACAGGATGGTTTGTATGAATGGCGGAAACCCTGATGAGAAACTGATTGATCATAAAGATCCGGAGAAAGCAGTTGCACTTGAACATAGTGAACGGTGGAAAACGATCAGCCGCAACCACCTGGAAGGGCGAACTGCCGGCTTTTTCTGCTATGGCGATGAGGGGGGTGACGAGCTCGATGCAGCTGGTCGCCCACTCATCCTTCAACATAAGGAATATTTCCCCGTGGAGCGGGAGCCGTTTGAGAACGAAAGAATGGCTTATGCGCCACTGGTTTGGCAATGCAGGTACGGAGGTGTGGAAGTGCCGGATCATTTATGGGCGCACTGCACCAGTGGTAAAAACAAAAAATACAGCGATAACCAGGCTGAAGATATGGTCGGTGACGACCACTTCATGACGGCTTTCGAAAACTGGGTGGAAAGTTTTCGAACATTTGTCGACGATAAAGGCAAGGTTACTCCGGGCAAATACAGGGCCTACGGTTTTCAGAAGCCAACAAATTTATGGCAGGAAGCCAAAACGGGTATTCGGTCATGGATGTTGCGGTTTGGAATCACCCAGGAAAACGCTTCGGCAGACACACAGAAAAAAATGGGTTTAAACCATGATATTACCTTAACGCCTTCAAAAAGTGAAGGGGAGAAATTAAGGGAATAACAATTATCAGCCAGGTATCACAGTAACTTGAAAAACATCGTTTATGGGAATGATAAGAAGAGTATTTGATCTTAAAAGCGTGCCGGTATTAACCGCCATTTTTGTTATCTTGTTTATTGCCGAAGGGAGGCGCCCTTTACGGATACGAAAAAAATCGCGTACCCGGCGAATCGTGACGAATACCGTTGTTTCAATACCCGCCTTCACGCTGCTTCGGCTCGTTTTGCTACCGGTTATGGTTCAACTGGCCATAAAAAATAAATACCTGGAATTTGGTCTGAATTACGTCTATAACGCCCATCCACTCCTCAAATCTGCAGTCGCTTTCTTATTACTTGATTATTCAAACTATGCGTGGCATATAATGAATCACCGAATTCCACAGCTCTGGAAGTTCCATCTGGTTCATCACAGTGATGAAGACATGGATGTAAGCACGGCATTCCGGTTTCATTTTGGCGAAATGATAGGCTCTGTATTTTACCGCGGAGCTTGCGTGTTCCTGTCGGGGGCGAGTCCATTGACGGTGCTGTTGTACGAAACCACTTTCGAAGCCGCCACGCAGTTTCACCATAGCAACTGGAAACTTCCACTTAGCATCGAACGCGGGTTAAATAAAGTGATCGTAACCCCGCGTATGCATGGCATTCATCATTCCGACATACAGGAAGAAACCGACAGCAATTACGCGGTGATTCTTTCATGGTGGGATCGCTTGCACAATACAGTCCGGTTAAATGTCAGCCAGCAAATCCTTAATATCGGCACCCCAACACACGGCAACCACGAATTAACGATTGGAAAACTGTTAAGGTTGCCATTTACGATCAACGGATCGCGCGACAATAACATAGAAAAGCGGAACAAAGCGGCATTGCCCGGTGACAAAAACAAAATGGTTGAGTAATTACGGCGAACGGAATGGCATTATATGGATCTTGATAATAGGCTGTCCATGGATATGAACAATGGCCGAATCTTCATGCCTTCTTTCACATCCTGCGCTCCGTCATACAATATTCTGTCACCTGCACGTAAGCCTGACTTTACCAGAAAAAAAGTTAAAAACCCCATCTGGGGTTCAAAGCTGACCATCTTCAGCACATTGTCTTTTCCTACCACAAAAACATAGTTTTTATCCTGTATTTTAAACACCGATTTTTGTGGCAGCAGCAGGGAGCTATCTATGTTCATGGGCAATTGTATGATACCCGTTGTTCCATGGTGGAGAACCAGGTCGTCGTTTGGAAATCTTGCCTGGAACATAATGGAACCGTCGTTTTCATCAAATTCATGCGCCACCATTTCCATTTTTCCCGGATAACCATAAGCGGTGCCATTTGAAAGCAACAGGTAAATATTTGATTCGCCGTTCAGTGTACGTTTTGTTTTAAGAAAGTTCAGGTATTCAATTTCCGGGATTTTGAAGTAACAATACACAGCGCTCACATCTGATGCGGTCGTCAGCAAATCACCCTCGTTTAACAAGCTACCCGCCTTGAAAGGTATCAGGTTGATCATGCCGTTAAACGGAGCAGTGATGTTTGTATAAGATTGTTTATGTTCTATCTGGAATAGCAATTGCCCTTTCTTTACCAGCTGTCCTTCATCAACATATATTTTTTTTAAAAAACCAGCAACGCTGTTCCTGATCTCGACATTTCGAATCGCTTGTATATCGGCTGCATATGACCTGAATAAAGACGTGTCAATTGCTTTCAATTGTGTGATCGCAAGTATATCAGGCGGAGAAACCTGTGTTATTTTTTCTTTACAGGAAGCGTGCAGAAAACAAACAACGATCAATAACACAAGCGTTTTGTTCATAAATATTATTTTTCATTGTCATGAAGCATTGAAAAAATAAATCTCCTGTGATATCGGTTTCCCGGCTGAAGATGTTGCAGGTGCAAACCAGGTCATAATAAAGTCGTAGCACACAATTCGGAAATCCGCAAAGCACCATGTCGGGAATGCCATGTTGACCAGCCTGTACGCATCAAAAATATAAACTATTTCATGCCAACACCGTTTGGTGGTTAATTCTAATTGCATTCTAATATTGATGAGGCATCCGTCCTGGCAATTGTTATAACTGAAGACCAACTTACCATTCTAACTACTTTATAATGTGTAAAACCCTCAGAATAACTAACTTCATCTCGTCAATATAAGCCCAGTACTGGATGTCAAGCGATACGCCAAATAATAATTAGGAGCCTTGCACGAATTTGTAACGAATTTTTTAAGCGGCGAACATAATTTACTGACAAAATAAACCGGCCAATTTATGGATGTTGAAAAAGCGCTCCGGCTCATTAGCGAAAAGACTGAGCAATGGATGCATGACCTGATCAGGTTACTCCCAAATATTTTCCTGGCAAGCATCGTTTTGGTCACAGGACTGGTTATTGCAAAATGGATCAGGAAGCTGACAGCACGGTTGATTTCTAAGTTCTCCCAAAATCACTCACTGACAGGATTGTTTACTTCGATCACCTATATCTTCTTCATAGGCGTTACTTTGTTTACCGTGTTAAGCATTTTAAAACTTGACAAGGCTGTTACTTCCATCCTTGCGGGCGCGGGAATTATTGGCCTCGCCATCGCCCTGGCATTCCAGGACATTGCCGCCAACTTTATTTCAGGGATCTTTATTTCTATCAGAAGGCCAATGCAAACGGGTGATGTTGTAAAAATAAAAAGCTACATGGGAAAAGTGGAAGAAATTAATTTAAGAGATACGGTCATCCGGACCTTCCAGGGTCAAATGGTGATTATACCCAATAAATACGTCTTTCAAAACCCGTATGAGAGCTATTCGCTATTAGGGAAAAGAAGGGCTGATATTGTTAATCCACCTATTTCA
>JBBSSY010000039.1:0-11821 GCA_038241595.1 Chitinophagales bacterium
AGGATTCTCGCAAGATGAGCCTCTCCATCAAACAGCTCACTCCTGATCCATGGAATGAAATTGAAAATAAATACCCGGTTGATAGCCGCCATAAGGGTTTGGTGAAGAATATTACGCCGTATGGTGTATTTGTCGAACTGGAGCCGGGCATCGGTGGTATGATTCATATCAGTGATCTGAGCTGGTTAAAACGTTTCAATCACCCATCCGAATACACAAAGGTTGGTGAACACATTGATATCGTTATCCTGGGTATTGACAAGGACAACCGCAAATTGCAGTTGGGCCACAAACAGCTGGAAGAAGATCCCTGGAATGCGCTGGAAGACACCTTCGGAGTGGGAACCATTCATGAAGGCACAATTATCAAAAAAGATGATAAGGGTGCAGTCGTTCAGTTGCCTTATGGACTGGAAGGATTCACACCGAACCGTCACCTGTCCAAGGAAGATGGAACGTCATTCAGTACTGATCAAACAGCCCAATTCATGGTGATTGAATTTGACAGGAATGAAAAAAGGATTGTGCTGTCACACACCCGCATTTGGGAACAGGCTAAAAGTGAAGAAAAAGAGGCTGTTAGAAAAGAAGCCAGGGTAGAAGCAGACAAAACCAAGAAGGTCGTAAAGACTATTCAGAACAAGGTAGAAAAAGCTACACTGGGCGATCTGGGTGCATTGGCACAGATCAAGGAAAAGTTACAACAGGGAGAAAAAGACAACGAGGAAGCAACGAAAGAAGGCTAGTCGTTTAGTTGATCTCTTTAATTATCAACAGGGTGCGGTCGCAAGGCTGCACCCTTTTTACTGTGTTGATGGTTAAGGATATTTCCTGTCCAATTGTTAAAATTTAAATGTGTTTAAGGAATAATTGTCTAATTTAAGCGCAGTTTATAGCAGGCAAAATCTTGCGTGTTATCTACTTATTTATAAATCACTATTATGGGAATGGTCAAAGAATTCAAATTATTTGCTATCAAAGGCAATGTCATGGACCTCGCGATCGGTGTTATCATCGGAGCCGCCTTTGGTAAAATTGTTAGTTCACTGGTGGATGATGTGATCATGCCACTGGTCAACCCGCTGATCCCTGCAGGTGGCTGGCAGACCCTTGTTATAGGTCCGGGCATTAAGATTGGCAGTTTCCTGTCCGTTGTCCTGAACTTCCTGATTGTAGCCTTTGTGCTTTTTTTGGTTGTAGAAGGAATTAATTCGATGAAGAAAAAAGAAGAGTCTAAGCCGCAGCCACCGCCACCACCTTCGCCGCTTACAACTACCGATAAGTTATTGGTAGAGATCAGGGATGCACTAAGTCGCAAGCCGTTATAAGTGCCTTTTACTGGACTGACGGAATTTATTTTATCAAAAAAAAGCCATCCCCGAATTGTTATCGCTAAAAAGGCAACATACAATCCGGGGATGGCTTTTACTCTTTTATCGTTACTACTCGGCGTGTTTGCCGTGGCAATTCTTATATTTTTTGCCGCTTCCACATGGGCATGGATCATTTCGTCCTATTTTGGGGCCAACTTTAATGGGCTCCCGTTTAACGGCAACGTCACCGCCCGAATTGGGATCGAACAGATCTTTTTCATTGGCCGCATAGTCTTCACCGGCAGCATCTACTTCTTCTTTATTAGAACGCATCCGGCTCATGTCCGTTTTCTGCTCCCTTCCTTCACGCACTTTTGTATTCTTCTCATCTACGGGAATAGAACTATGACTTAAAAATGAAACAATGTCGCGGTTGACTTCACTGTCCATCTGCCGGAATAAACTAAACGCTTCCACTTTATAGATTACCAGTGGATCCTTCTGTTCAAGGTAAGCGGTTTGAACACTTTGTTTCAGATCGTCCATAGCCCGTAAATGCTCTTTCCAGGTATCGTCGATCATTACAAGTGTAATGGTTTTTTCTAGTGAATTGACAATCTCGCTCCCTTCTGTTTCGATGGTTTTGGGTAAATTTGCCAGAACCTGGATGTTCTTCCTGCCATCCGTAAATGGTACCACGACATTTTCAATGTGGTTGCCTTCATTCTGCCGGATATTTTTGAAAACAGGAATGGCCTGATGGCGGAGTTCGTCCATTTTTACCTGATAGTTGGTAATAACTTCCTGGTAAAGTTTTTCAGTAACCTCATTCACATTGTCTTTTTGTAACTCTGCGCTTGAAATAGCTGTTTCGAAACCGAAATTGACGATTACTGATAATTTAAATCCTTCGAAATCATCTTGCTCGCGAAATGAATTCACAAGCCCTTCGCTAACCTGGTAGAATGCATTGTCAAGGTCCAATGAAAGTCGTTCTCCAAACAAGGCATGATTTCTTTTTTCATAAACCACTTTGCGCTGTTTATTCATCACGTCATCATATTCGAGCAGTCGTTTGCGGATGCCAAAATTATTTTCTTCCACCTTTCTCTGCGCGCGCTCAATGGATTTGGTAATCATGCTGTGCTGAATCACTTCCCCTTCTTTATAGCCCATCTTATCCATCAGCGAAGCGATGCGGTCACTACCAAACATACGCATGAGGTCGTCTTCAAGTGATGCGTAGAACTGTGTGGTTCCCGGGTCACCCTGCCTGCCTGCGCGGCCTCTCAGCTGCCGGTCAACGCGGCGGCTTTCGTGCCGCTCCGTGCCAATGATAGCAAGTCCACCGGCTTCTTTTACGCCCGGTCCAAGTTTGATATCCGTACCGCGTCCCGCCATATTGGTAGCGATCGTAATCGCACCGGACAGGCCTGCTTCCGCAACTACCTGTGCCTCCCGTGCATGTTGTTTGGCATTCAGCACATTATGTGGAATTTTTTTACCGGATAACATCTTGCTAAGTAACTCGCTAACCTCCACGGACGTGGTACCGACCAAAACCGGCCTTCCTGCGTTGCGCAGGTTTTCTATATCTTCGATGACGTACTTATATTTTTCGCGTTTTGTTTTATATACAAGATCCTGTTGATCCTTGCGAATTACATTTACATTGGTCGGGACTTTTACGACATCAAGTTTGTAGATGTCCCAAAGTTCTGCGGCTTCTGTCTCAGCGGTACCCGTCATGCCAGCAAGCTTGTGGTACATCCTGAAGTAATTCTGCAGGGTGACCGTTGCATAGGTTTGGGTTGCAGCTTCGATTTTTACATTTTCCTTGGCTTCGATCGCCTGGTGTAACCCATCAGAATACCGCCGTCCATCGAGTATACGTCCAGTTTGTTCATCAACAATTTTAACCTGTCCTTCCATCACCACATATTCAATGTCTTTATCAAACAGAGTATACGCTTTCAATAGCTGCTGAACAGTATGTATTCGGTCTGCTTTAACGGAATATTCGTTTAAAATCCCTTCTTTCCTGCGCAATTTTTCGTCTGCATCCAACAGTGTGTCTTTATCCAGTTCACCGAGTTTTACGGAAATATCAGGCAGTACGAAAAAATCGGGATCTTCCCCGGAGCGGGTGATCATTTGCAGGCCCTTTTCTGTGAGATCCACCTGGTTATTCTTTTCATCGATGTGGAAGTACAGTTCATCATCCACCTTGTGCATTTCCTTTTGCTGATCCGCCAGATAAAAATTCTCCGTTTTTTGCAGTTTCACTTTTACGCCGGGTTCACTAAGGAATTTGATCAGGGCGCTCCCCTTCGGCAGGCCGCGCCAGGCGCGCATCAGGGCCAGTCCACCATCTTTCGGATCGTCATTGCCTTCAGCGATCTTTTTACGCGCTTCCGTTAAAAATTTATTGGTAACCTGTTTTTGCGCATCGAATAACTGCAGCACACGGGGTTTCAAAATATGGTATTGCTGGTCGTCGCCTCTTGGAACCGGACCGGAAATAATTAGTGGAGTACGCGCATCATCGATCAGTACACTATCCACCTCATCCACCATGGCAAAATGATGTTTGCGTTGCACCATTTCGTCGGGATTGTGCACCATATTATCCCGTAGATAGTCGAAACCGAATTCGTTGTTTGTGCCATATGTAATATCAGCCTGGTATGCATTTCGGCGCTCTTCGCTGTTGGGCTGGTGTTTATCGATACAGTCGACAGTTATCCCAAGCCATTCGAAGATAGGTCCATTCCATTCGCTGTCTCTACGGGCCAGGTAATCATTCACGGTTACGATGTGAACGCCTTCGCCTGCCAGCGCGTTGAGGTAGGCCGGTAACGTGGAAACAAGCGTTTTCCCTTCACCGGTGGCCATTTCCGCAATTTTGCCCGAATGCAGCACGGCGCCACCGATCAACTGAACATCATAATGAACCATATTCCAGGTAACGTCGCCTCCTCCGGCTGTCCAGGAATTTTTGAAATACGACTGATCGCCTTCGATGCGGATGTGCGCCTTGTCGGCACTTAATTGTCTATCCAGTTCGGTAGCTGTGGATTGTAATTCAGTATCGGTCGAAAAACGGTGCGCAGTTTCTTTTACGACAGCAAATGCTTCTGGTAGAATTTCTTTAAGGACTACTTCGATTTGTTCGTCCCGATCTTTTTTTAACTTGTCTATCGATTGGTAGGCGGCATCGCGACCGGTCATTTCTGTTGCAGGCAGCGCTTCCGCTTCTTCCTGTTGTTTTGCAATCTCTGCATCGATGGATGCAAGATGACTTGAAATTCTGCCTTTAAACTCAATAGTTTTTCCTCTTAACTCATCATTAGACAACGATTGACATGCATTGTAGAACTGGCTGATCTGGTCCACCACTGGCGTAAGAATTTTAACATCCTTCTCCGACTTGCTGCCGCCAAATATTTTTGAAAAAAAACCTATCATATGATTGGTATATATTTTTAATGCTTGAATGACCTGTTTCTGTCAACAATAATGCTATACTCATTTTAGGTCATATTGACAGAGGCGGACAAAGGTAATAAATCCAAAGTGTTGTTGCGTCAGCATGCCCGTGTTATAGAGGCTTATTTATTTGATGGCATTGTTAAAATTTTAGGGTAAATAAAGCGCATGACAGTGACTTCTGACAGGCCTTACCGGGAAGTTGACGTAGCGAAATTCCAGGCAAAGTTTTATGAATTTGCCCTCAAGTCATGTCGGAAAGAACCCAAAAGGTAATTTAATGCTACTGTTAAAATCAGGAAGCTTTACATTATCTTTGCCGGCGGTTAAAAAGAGGGTTGCTTCCTTCTTCAGTCTATCCAAAAAAAATAAAACGTTGTATGTCAGGGGCATTAAAAGAAGTTCGAAATCGGATTAAATCAGTACAGAGCACCCAGCAAATCACTAAGGCCATGAAAATGGTAAGTGCTGCAAAGCTTCGCAGGGCGCAGGATGCCATTACGCAAATGCGGCCGTATGCCAAAAAGCTGCAGGAAATGCTGAGTAATATCGTAAGCAACGGCGAAGGTGTTGAAAGTGGTTCCCTGTCTGGTGAGCGTGCTGTTGAAAAAGTTCTTTTTATAGTCATTACCAGTGATAGGGGCCTGGCTGGCGCTTACAATGCAAACATAATCAAAGCAGCAAAAGCAAGTATTGCCGAGCAATACAGCCGGCAGATGGCGCAAGGTAATGTTCACGTTTGGAATATAGGAAAGAAAGGTTTCGAACAAATGTCAAAAGGAAATTACCATGCAGATGCTACTTATAAAGATATATTCTTGAACCTGACTTTTGAAAATGTTCAGGCCTGCTCACAGGCAGCCGTAAAGGCTTTCCAGGATAAACAATTTGACGTAGTGGAACTGGTCTATAGCGAATTTAAAAATGCCGCTACACAACGTTTCGTTGTAGAAAGATTCCTTCCGATTGCAAAAGTTACTGCAACGGCTGGCACCAAGAAGAATGATTTTATCTTTGAGCCCGATAAACAGGAACTGATTGCTGAACTGATGCCGAAGATACTTAACACCCAGCTTTTTAAGGCCGTTCTGGACGCCAATGCCTCAGAGCACGGCGCAAGGATGACGGCTATGGACAAAGCCAGCGAAAATGCGAATGAGTTATTGAAATCCCTGAAGATTTCTTACAACCGCGCACGGCAAGCGGCGATCACCACTGAATTAACTGAAATTGTAAGTGGCGCTGCCGCTTTGCAAGGATAAAGTAAAAAGTACATACGCCGTTCCGTCCGGCCATACCTCTCCAGGTATTTGAACGGAGAATCCTATGGATATCTCAACTATTATTCCCCATATTGAAGCGTTGATCTTTGCCAGCGACAAGCCGCTAACCTCATTGGAGCTTACCGAACTCAGCAACAATGCTTTTGGCTTTATGGATGACAAAATAACGCTTGACCAGGTAGAGTCGGCAATAGAAGGAATTCTTGAAAAATACCGCGCGGACTTTTATCCTTTTGAAATGAGAGAAAGCGGCGGTGGCTGGCAGTTCCTTACAAAAAAAGATTTTCACAAAACGGTCGCCCAGTTAAACGGCGAAAAATACCTCAAGCGACTTTCTTCGGCTTCCCTCGAAACACTGGCTATTATTGCTTACAAGCAACCCATTACAAAGGGAGAAATTGAAACGATCCGGGGAGTTAACAGCGATTACAGTATTCAGAAATTACTTGAAAAAGAGTTGATTTTTATTACAGGCAGAAATGAGGACTTGCCCGGCAAACCGCTGGTCTATGCCACTTCCAGGAGTTTTATGGATTATTTCGGCATTAATACCGCAGACGATCTTCCCAAGATCCGGGAAGTATTTGCTGACCTCGGCATAGAACCCACGAACGTACACAACCGCGACGAAGAATCCCGCGCGGAGACAGACGGTAATTCAACCGACAAAGAGAAAACGTCAGATGATACCGAAAATACGCTTGTCGTACGCGGCAACGGCGAATTGATTGAAGAACCTGCCCCGGTAGTCGATCACAATACCGATCCGGTAGAACCAAAAGATTTTGATCAGGCAACTTCCGGCGACTTAATTAGCGAGGAGATCAATGAGGAAAGAGCAGGCCATTTGCCGGAGCAAGTTGATGGTTTAAATCAGTCTGCTGAGATTGTTGACGACGAAATCGTTTCGCAGGAAAATGAACTTTCTACAAATGATCCGTCAACCGATGACGAGAAAAATGACAACTCAGAAAACGATTCAAATAAGGAACATTCGAAACAGGCATAGTCTTCCCGGGTAGCTAACAATTATTAAACCCTGATGGCATTAAAACGCTTTCAGGGTTTTCAGTATATTCGCAATTATGTCGCAGATATTATTTTCAGAATACCTGATAGAGCTCGCCAATGAGTTTGGTTCGCCATTGTACGTGTATCATGCGGAAAAAATTAAGGAACAGTACGAAAAACTCGAGACCGCCTTCAAAGATTGTAACGCGCGATTCTTTTATGCATGCAAGGCGCTAAGCAATATCAATATCCTGAAATACATCGAAAGTCTCGGTGCGTCACTGGATTGTGTAAGTATTAACGAGGTAAGACTCGGCTTAAAAGCGGGCTTCTCCCCGGAACGAATCCTGTTTACGCCGAACTGCGTTGACTTTGCAGAAATTGAAGCAGGGAAGGACCTGGGTGTGCATATAAATATCGACAATATTTCCATGCTGGAAAAATTCGGAACCCGCTACGGCGGCAGTTATCCGATTTTTATCCGCTTTAACCCGCATATCATGGGTGGTGGAAATTATAAAATATCAACAGGGCATGTTGACAGCAAATTTGGCATTTCTATACACCAGATGCGGCATATTGAACGCATCATAAAATCTACCCAGCTGCTCGTCCATGGCATCCATATGCACACTGGCAGTGATATCAAAGACGTCAGCGTTTTCCTGCAGGGCCTCGAAATAATGTTTGACCTCGCTCATCATTTCCCTGATTTAAAATATGTTGACCTGGGCAGCGGATTCAAAGTGCCATACCAGAATGGAGACGTGCAAACAGACATTAATCTGCTGGGCGAGAAAGTGACCGAAGCATTCGTGACGTATGAAAAAGAAAACAACCGCAAGATCGAAGTGTGGTTTGAGCCGGGAAAATTTCTCGTAAGCGAGTGCGGTTACCTGGTGGTTAAAGCCAACGTAATCAAACAAACGACGGCTACGGTATTTGTTGGCGTAAACAGCGGTTTCAATCACCTCATACGGCCCATGTTTTATGATTCCTATCACCGCATCAGCAATATTTCGAACCCACATGCCGGCGAAAGGATTTATACGGTCGTAGGTAACATTTGTGAAACGGATACCTTTGCCTGGGACCGGCAACTGACAGAAGTTCGCGAGGGCGATTACCTGGTTTTTTATAATGCGGGAGCCTATGGTTTTGAGATGTCTTCAAATTTCAATTCCCGGTTAAAACCTGCGGAAGTACTTGTTAAGGATGGTCAAGCGCTGCTTATCCGTAAAAGAGATGAATTTGACGATTTGCTCCGCAACCAGATAGAGGTCTTATAGACAGTATTACAAACCGATTTGTCAGAATATGAGATACCTATTTTTGATGCTGCTTTGTTTAGTACAAAGATCGGTAGCCGGTCAAACACATTCCGAAAAGTTATATTCGCCGACGGCGGATGCTGAAAAAGAAATAGCCGGTGTGATAAAGCAGGCAAAAGCGCAGAAACGTATGATTATGCTGCAGGTTGGCGGCAACTGGTGCAGTTGGTGTTACGAATTTAATAAATTATGTACATCAGACAACCAGGTTGATTCTCTATTACGGTCAGATTTTCTCGTCTATCATCTAAATTACAGCCCGGAAAATAAAAATACGGTGCTGCTTGCCAGGTATGGCTATCCCCAACGTTTTGGCTTCCCGGTATTTTTAATCCTTGATGAGAATGGGAACCGGGTACATACTCAGAATTCTTCATATCTTGAACAGGGGAGAAGTTACAATAAAAAGAAAGTAATGGAATTTCTTTCGCAATGGAACAGGAACGCTGTAAACCCCGGAAGTTATAAAAATCAATGACTACGTCGCTGCAAAAATTTATCAATCTTACCGAACATCCGCTTAAATTCAGGATGTTCCTTTTTGCAAAGTTGCCGAGCGCTTTTTTTGCAGGAGTCCGTTTAAGATTTATAGATGGGGACAAATGTATTGCCACTGTTCCATATAAATGGTTCTCTCAGAATCCATTCAGGTCGACCTATTTTGCCTGCCTGGGAATGGCCGCCGAACTCACTACAGGCGCGCTTGTCATGGCCCATACATACCGGCACGATCCAATTATATCAATGCTTGTTACAGATATCGAAGGGCATTTTTATAAAAAAGCCATAGATGTCATTTCCTTTGTTTGTGAAGACGGCAATGAGATCAAACGTTTGGTAGGAGAGTCGACCAGCACGGGTGAAGCCCGGACATACAGAGCGAAGTCGGTCGGCACTAATCCTGCCGGAGAAGTTGTCAGTGAATTTTTTGTGACCTGGTCTTTTAAGGTTAAATCTGTTGTGGGCGTATAGAAGATTCATCTAAAATAATTATATGAAAATTGCTTTTCATGGTGCCGCAAGAACGGTAACCGGATCAAAACACCTGCTGACGTTAGATGACGGAACCACCTACCTGCTTGATTGTGGCATGTTCCAGGGAATGGGCAGACAAACTGATGATATGAATCGCGAGTGGGGATTTGACCCGGCAAGCATTGATTTTCTTATCTTATCACATGCTCACATCGATCACAGCGGATTAATTCCCAAACTCTTTAAAGATGGTTTCAAGGGGGTGATCTTCTGTACACCACCAACGAAAGAACTTACCAGCATATTGTTGGAAGACTCGGCACAGATCCAGGAATCGGATGCGAGGTACAGCAATAAAAAAAGGCGCCTCGATCATTTGCCGGATCTTCAGCCCATGTACACCGCCAACGATGCCAGGCAGGTGATGAAACTTTTTGTTCATGTTGACTATGATACCTGGTTCAGAATTAATGACAGTGTGGAACTCATGTACACGGATGCCGGACATATAATAGGCAGTGCTGCTGTACATCTTCGGATAACAGAAAATAAGACGTCTAAACAACTGAGTTTTAGCGGAGATGTTGGCAGGTATCATGATATGATCTTGCGACCACCGCAAACGTTTTCGCAGGCAGATTACCTGATCCTGGAATCAACTTATGGCGACAAATTGCATGGCACGGAAGGAGAGACGCCTAAAACACTCCTCGGCTGGATTAAAAGAACATGCCTTGAAAAAAAAGGTAAACTTATTATCCCCGCATTTAGCCTGGGTCGTACACAGGAACTTTTAATTGCCCTCAACGAACTGGAGCAGCAAAAAATATTACCTGCGCTGGAATATTTTGTAGACAGTCCAATGAGCATCGAGGTGACGGAAACTGTGAAAAAATTCCCGAAGTATTTTAATGATGCCATTCAACACACCTTACTGACAGATAAAGATCCATTTGCTTTTGAAGGGCTACACTACATCAAAACTGCCGAAGAATCTAAAACACTGAATTATCTGAACAGGCCGTGCGTGATCATTTCCGCGAGCGGTATGGCTGATTCAGGGCGGGTGAAACACCACATCAGCAACAATGTTGAAAACAGCCACAATACCATCCTGATGGTTGGGTATGCAGAACCCCGTTCGCTGGCAGGACGATTAAAAAACGGCGAGCGGGAGGTAAGTATTTTTGGTGTAACGCACGAGGTTCACGCCGAAATCGGCAGTATGACAAGCATGAGTGCTCATGGTGACTATGAAGACCTGATGCGGTTTGTATCAAACCAGCAAACCAGTGAATTGAAACAAATATTCCTGGTACACGGCGAATATGATGTGCAACAAAAATTTCGGCAGCGTCTACTCGATGCAGGCTTTCCCGGGGTAGATATTCCGGAACGGCATGCTGAATTCGAACTGAGTTAAATGCATTTCCTGCCATTTAAGCTGAATAATTATAAAAACTTCTTTGCCTGCACCATATCAAGTTCTTTTTCCCACTTCGACACAACCAGCGTAGCCACTGCGTTTCCGATAATATTCGTTAGCGCTCGTGCTTCACTCATAAAACGATCGATCCCTAAAATGAGTGCAAGACCGGCTACCGGAATATTGCCGGTTGCTGGCAGCGTTGCAGCAAGCGTGATAAAGCCACTCCCGGTAACACCAGCCGCCCCCTTGGATGTTACCATCAGGATGAGCAACAGGCTTACCTGGTGCTGCAGATCAATATGTGTATTTGTAGCCTGGGCAATGAATACAGCAGCCATGGTAAGATAGATAGAGGTGCCATCGAGGTTGAATGAATAGCCAGTTGGTATTACCAGGCCTACTACCGGTTTCGAACAACCGACGTTCACCATTTTTTCGATAAGACCCGGTAGTGCCGATTCGCTCGACGAAGTGCCAAGAACAATCAGCAACTCTTCTTTTATATAAACGAGTAATTTGAAAATATTTAGTCGCAGGAAATACATCACGCTTCCAAGTATTACCACGATAAAGAATACGCAGGTAAGGTAAAATGTCCCCATCAGCTGCGCAAGGGATTGCAGACTACCTACACCATATTTACCGATCGTAAATGCCATCGCGCCAAATGCACCGATGGGTGCAAGTTTCATAATGATATGAATAATACCGAATAGAATATCGGCAAAACCTTTTATAAAAACGATTACCGGTTGAGCTCGCAATCCAAGTTTGGAGGCTGCGATACCAAAAAGTACCGAGACAACCAGGATCTGAAGCAGATCCGCTTTTGCGAATGCGTCCACAATATTGTAAGGAATCATATTCATCAGGAAATCCGAAAATCCTGTGGGCTGTTTTGCAGCTGTAATCGTTGAGAGTGCAGCTGTATCCAGTTTCGATGCATCTATATTCATCCCTTTTCCAGGTTGAATAATATTAATGGCCAGC
>JBBSSY010000040.1:0-11718 GCA_038241595.1 Chitinophagales bacterium
AAAAATAAAATAGTTTGTAGTTTGTAGTTTGTAGTTTATAGTTAGTTTGAACCAACTTTCGAACCAACTATAAACTACAAACTACAAACCACAAACTCTTCTTATGTTATCACTGAAGAATATTTCCAAATGGTACAACACCGGCAGCAACCGCATTTTTATTTTGAAAGACATCAACCTGACCGTTGAAAAGGGAGAATTTGTATCAATCATGGGACCGTCTGGTTCCGGCAAATCCACCTTGCTGAATATTATCGGCATCCTCGACGAACCATCTGAAGGTACCTATCATTTTATGGGTGAACCGGTACACCAGCTCAAAGAAAAACAACGGGCAGCCTTGTACAAACAGTACATCGGTTTCGTTTTCCAGGCTTACCACCTCATCGACGAACTGACCGTTTACGAAAACATCGAAACACCGCTAATCTACCAGGATGTAAAAAGCAGCGAACGAAAAGCAATGGTGGCGGATATGCTTGACCGTTTCCAGATCGTTGGCAAAAAAGACCTCTTTCCATCACAACTCTCGGGGGGACAACAACAACTGGTAGGCATTGCACGCGCCCTGATCGTAAAGCCAAAATTGCTGCTGGCCGACGAACCAACGGGAAATCTCAATTCCAAACAAGGTGAAGAGATTATGGATTTGTTTAAATCGTTGAATGAGGAAGGCGTGGCCATAATCCAGGTTACACACTCCGAAAAAAATGCGGCCTATGGCTCAAGGGTGATCAACTTGTTAGACGGAAGGATAGAAGGATAGGGAAAAAGAGGCGGGAGGGAGGAGACGGGAAACCGACAAAAGTTGGGGACTAATTATTTAATTTAACATGCTGGATTTTTTATGAAAAGAATATTATTTTGTTGTTTACTGGTTGGCCAGTCGGCCATGCTATCGGCGCAGCAGCATAAGATGACATTGCAGCAGGCAGTGACGACAGCCATAACGAACAACATCGAGGCAAAACAAAGCAACCTGCAGGTTGAAACGGCGGAAGCAAACCTGCGCCAGACACGGGCAAACCTGTTGCCTGATCTCTTTGGAAACCTGAGCCATGGCATCAACCAGGGACGAAGCATCGATCCATTCTCAAACAGTTATTTAAACCAGCAGGTCAAGTACGCCAATTATTCTCTCAGCAGCGGCATTACGCTTTTCCGTGGCGGACTCCTGAAAAATACGGTGCAGCAAAATAAACTGAGCCTGCGCGCAACTGAAGAAGAACTGCAACAGACAAAAGATAATATCACCCTAAACGTAATCCTTGCCTACCTCCAGATATTAAACAATGAGGATCAGCTGGAACAATCAAACAACCAGGCAGCCGTGACGCGCAGCCAGGTGAAACGTCTGGACATCTTGAATGCCGCCGGCGCCATCGCGCCGGCTCAGCTCTACGACCTTAAGGGGCAGCTTGCCAATGATGAACTGGCGATCGTAAACGCACAGAATACCCTCGATGGCGCCAAACTGACGCTGGCCCAGCTTATGAATATGCCATACGACAAAACACTGGAGGTGGAAAAACTTTCTGCCGACCAGTATAATATGTATGATGGGAGTCCTGACCAGATTTACGGGCAGGCGGTAAAACAACTGGCATCTGTGCAAGGACCCAGGTTCCGGCAACTGGCCGCCGAGAAAGCGGTGAAGGCCGCAAAGGGATATTTCTACCCGACGGTTGGTTTAAGCGGAAACCTGTTTACCAATTATTCCAGCGCCGCCAGCAAAGACATTGTTCTCAATACCTCGCTGGTGCCCTCCGGCGACTATATTGAACTTGGTGGCAACAAAGTGCCGGTAGTCACCTCCCGCAACAACATCAATTCGGAGAAAATCAATTATTTCAGCCAGTTTAAAAATAATTACAGCACGTCGGTAAGCGTTGGCATCAGCATCCCCATCTTAAATGCGTTTCGTGCACGGTACCAGCTCTCCCTTGCGCGCATCGATCTTAAGAACTACCAGTACCTGTCAGATAACAGCCGCATCCAGCTGAAACAATTTATCGAACAGGCTTACTTTAATATGTCGGCTGCCAACCAGCGTTATGCGACGTTGGTGCAACAGGTCAAAGATTTTTCAGAATCCTTCCGCGCGGCCGAAGTGAAATTTAATGCAGGCGTCTCCACGCAGGTTGATTACCTCATCGCGAAGAACAATGTTGACCGGGCAAACATAAACCTGATTATTGCCCGGTACGACTTTGTATTGCGATCTAAAGTGCTTGATTATTACCAGGGGAAACTTACATTATAAATTATACCGTTATGGAATAAATAACAGGTATGAAATAATCGCCGCGGTTAAATAGCTGTTCTTGTTCGTGGCGTAGTAATGCTTGACATGTATCATCCCTTTTCAAGTAAGCCTTTTACCAGGCTTTTCCATTGTGGCGTAGACAGGCCAAGCATGGCGCCGATGGCGACCAGGGTATTCCGGGCCTGGTCCAGAACATTATCGTTCTCTTTATTCACCTGCTCGTTTCGTCCATGTACACTGGCGGTTATTTCATGTCCAAGCCGTTGTACGATGAATGTACTGGTAGCCTTTTTATCAAAAAAATGCTCGACATCTTTGTCGCTTTGTAAAGGATCAGCCGCAGGACGGACACGAATAAATTGTGCTTCCCAGTTTCGGCCGGGTTCGTTCTTTTCAAAAACATCTTCAACATGTACCCAGTCATAGTCATCCCCCGGCTTCTCCGTTGGAACCGGGAGTTTGATCTTAAAATGATCCCCTTTGCCTACGAGCCGGTATACATCCCTTCCCAACGCATCTGTGAGCTGGAACGTAGCAGAGGCTTGCCCGGCAAAATGATGCCATTTGTTTACATCGAGTAGACGTTGCCGTGAGGTTTCGTAAAAGGCTGCCGCTTCAGATCTGGTGTGGGTGGTGACCGTATGGTCCGTGTCTGATTTGGAACCAGATTCCTGGATCGGAACAAATGGGTCGCTCAAATCCATTTTCATAAAATGCTATTTAAGGATAAAAAGAAAAGGGATAATGACTGGCATTATCCCTTTTTTCAAACGATTCTTATCGGCTACTTTTATTTTACCTGGTCATGAATGGCCTGTGCCGAATCAAGGTGCATTTTCAACGTAGGCACTGTATTACTTGCAAAAGCTTTGATCGACGCATCTTTACCGTCTTTCGCTTCATCTTCAAATTCGCTAATGTCTTTTTTATGATCGTCAACCATCATGGACATATAGGCTTTGTCAAAATCGGCGCCGCTTTTTGTCCCCATGTCGTTTACATGTTTTTGATGATCTTCGCCCAGCGTACCCGGAATACTGATGTTTTGGGTGGCTGCAAGTGCTTTCAGTTCATCATTGGCTTTGGTGTGGTCTTTCACCATCATTGCACCAAAATCCTTTACGCGCTGGCTCTGCGCCTTTTGCTGGGCCATCTGCCCTATTTCAACTTCCATCATGCCACCGCTGGCCGCTTTTACCATAAATTCCGCGTCATCTTCCGGAGCTACATTTTTAGCATCATTTCGATCTTCGGCAGCCTCTACGGAATCCGTTGACTCGGCTCCATTGTTACAAGCCTGGAAGGTCCAGGCGCCTAGCATCAGCATGCAAATTAATGTTGATTTTTTCATGTTTGTTATGTTTAGTTCGTTTTAAATGGTAAAATGTAGGGAATAACAGGTGCTCCACTACAGTATGCCATCAGTTTTACAAAAGTTATGCCGCCGCATGCAGTGACAATCAGTTTATTTGAGGGGAAGCGCATTGCGGAGTTGCTGCCACTGCGCCAATAACGAGACGGTACCATGGCGGGTACCAGCTGGGAAGCTGACGGACCCCGAGATGTCTTGCCAGGATTGCAGGTCGGTTAATCGGACAGCGCCCATGCTATGGTCGGTGTATTTATCGAAGTAAACGATCCACTCATTTTGGCGGTGTAGGGCGGCAGGACCCTCGGCTCAGTAAGAACCGGTTATCGGTGCGGAAGGGGTTGTAAATGGCCCGGTCACCCGGCTCGATGTCGCTTCACGAATATTCTTCTGAGGGGGGCTTGCGGGTTTCATCCTTCAGGAACATCACATAACGATCCTTGTCGGCAACAATAGTGGCGTAGATCACGCTGAAACCCCGGTCGTATAAAATGGTGCTTTGCTAAAGCTTTTAAAATCTTTGGTGGTTCTCCTATCTCCCGCCTCAGTACTGCATGGCACTCTCATCGATCTTCACCGGGTGATTTTTTATCATCAGCATAATTTCTCCACCCGCCAGCAAAACTGGTCCGTAACCATGGGCCGCATACACGTTTACCGGGCGGTGGTAATAAAATGCGGGGTCGAAGCCCATCCCGGTTCCCACGCAGGTACCTTCAACCTGTCCGGCGGCATTGACTTTGGTAGCGACGGCATCCCAGCCCAGCACGGCCATCGGCGCATAGGTCAGGCCTTCGAGCCAGCCCTTATTGATCGCATGAGCCATACAGTAGGTATAAATAGCAGTGGCGGACGTTTCGAGGTAGGAGTCGTTGCGGTCGAGCAGCTGGTGCCAGAAACCTGAACCGGACTGGTGGGTAGCCAGCCCTTTCACATGTTCACGCAGCAGCATGAGCATTTCCGCGCGACCCGGGTGATTTTCGGGCAATACATCCAGCAATTCTACAGTGGCCAGCAAGGCCCAGCCGTTTGCACGTCCCCACCTGAATTCCGGGTGGGTCTGCATGCCCTGTACCCAACCGTGCATGTATAACTGCTTTTCCTTATTGAACATGCGCTGCGAAAACTGGTGGATCTGTTTCACTGCGTCATCATAATATTTTTTATCGCCGGTCAGTTTTCCCATTTGTGCCAGTGCGGGTACACTCATGAACAAGTCATCGAGCCAGAGTGTGTTTGGCTGTGGCCTGTTGCGGGCCAGGGTGCCATCCGGCAGTCGAAATTCTTTTGAAGTGATGAACTGGATGTAATTGTCTATCACCGGTCGCAGGTTGAAAATAGTACCCGACCGTTCCGCCTTGATCATGGCAGCACACAGCGCGCCGGCGTCATCGAGCGCGTGCGGTTCGATCACCGACCGCAGGGCATTGCTGGCGCGCGGATTGGCTTTAAAACGTTCGCGGAAATACGGTACGATCCCCGCAATAAATTGCAGGCGCTTCGAGGTATAATCGGCAAATTTTTTGTCACCGGTGGCCTCCCCTGCTTTTAGCATCCCGGCGTAGGTTACGCCCCATTCGTAACTCGTCAGCCTGAAATCACCTGGTTTAAAAATGGTATTTGAATCAGACTTCGACGGGTCGGCCAGGGTGGCGCCGGTGTTGCGGTTCACCAGTTCAACCGGCGTATTGGCATAGAGGTAAGTAAACACCCGGTCGAGCACGGTTTTAATACTTTGCGCCGATGGCGAGCCGTATGGCACCGGGTAATGCGGCTGGAGCAAATGCAAAGGGGTATTGGAATCATTTTTTTTGATGGTATCCAGCTGTGCAAAGGTCATGCTCTGCATACCAAAAACGATGACCACCAAAGCGGAAAATATTTTTCTTCTCATAACTTAAGGATCTGTTTTCCCGAAGGTACTTTTTCTATTTCACGCAACGTAAATAGTCATGCCAACTATAACCGCTTTGTATTTGTTCCTGGCTGATTACTGATTACTGACTTCTGATTGCTGATTGCTGATTGCTGATTGCTGATTGCTGATTGCTGACTACTGATTGCTGATAGCCGATAGTTGTCTGCGCATAGGCATCAACGTGTTAATGACTAAAAAAACGCGGAGACTGACAGGAATATAACGGGCCAGAGGTTACAGCAAGTCGTTTCATGGCAGTTGTTTTTTGGTTAATTATGGTCTATGGGCTCTTTCTGAATTTTACAGGAAGTCCTCACGGTATGGGCTAAACGAATCGATCAGCATTCCCGGTTCGAGGCACAACAGCCCATGTTCCACATGGGGGGCCACGTAATACCCATCACCTGGCCGGAGCACTTTTTTTTCATCACCGATGGTGAGTTCATAGACGCCGCTGACGATATACGACGCCTGCGAGTTTAGGTGGTGGTGTAGTTTGCCCACCGCGCCGGCTTCAAATTTAATCTTCACGAGCATGATCTTTTCGTCCCACCCGAACATTTGCCGCTGTACTCCTTCCCCAAGGTCTTCCCAGGGAATGGCGTTTTCATATTGAAAATGTTTTGTACTCATTGAATCTTTTTAGTAAAAATATCTAAATGAAATCGCAAAGCCCTTCGCCCAACGATCATTAGCCTTCAACCTGGTAAATTTGTCCTCCTTTCAACTGCCAACTTCCAACTGCCAATTGAAAACTGCCAATTGCCAACTGCTTACCTACAGCTCCAGGCCAGCCTTTACGCCGCTGATTTTCGCATCGAGTTCCGCACTTACTTTTTTAAAGTTTTCCGGTGCATCGAGTTTGGCATTCACGCTGAAATAAAATTTAATTTTTGGTTCGGTGCCAGACGGCCTTGCGGATATCTTCGTACCGTCTGCCAAATTAAACTGCAGCACGTTCGACTTCGGCAGCTTGATCTCCGAAGTTACGCCAGATTTAATATTTTTCGCGATCCGCATTTCATAGTCAAGCATTTCAATGACGTCTATCCCATTGATCGATTGTGGCGGGTTGTTGCGATAGCCTTCCATCATATCTGCAATTTCCTTTTGGCCGTTCATGCCTTTTTTGGTGATCGAGATCAGGCTTTCCTTATAAAAGCCATACTGTACGTAAAGATCGATGAGCTTGTCGTAAAGCGAGCGGCCCTTGTCTTTTTCATAAGCGGCCATTTCACACAAGATGCCGACGGCGCTAATCGCATCTTTATCGCGGATCTGCGAACCGATCATAATGCCGTAACTTTCTTCCCCTCCAATTACGTAATTTTCTTCATTCTCTTTCTCCTTAATCAGTTCTGCGATCCATTTGAAACCGGTCAGTACGTTGTAGCACACCACGTCGTTTTCGCTCGCGATCAGGTCGATGAGATCGGTGGTCACGATTGTTTTTACCACCATATCGTTTGGTTGCGCAATCTTTTTTTCTTTGCGGGCCTCAATCATATAATTGAAGGCAAGCACCGCGGTCTGGTTGCCGTTCATGAGAATCCAGTTGCCTTCATTGTCTTTAACGCCAATGCCGACGCGATCGGCGTCCGGGTCAGTGCCAAGCAGGATATCGGCATCCAGAGCTTTCGCCTGGTTCATGCCGATGCTCATGGCCTCACTTTCTTCCGGGTTTGGATAGACGACGGTGGGGAAATTGCCGTCCGGCGTCGCCTGTTCTTCCACGATATTTATATTCGTGAAACCCAGTGCCTGTAATACCTGTGGCACCAGGGTGATACCGGTACCGTGGATCGGGGTATAAACAATTTTCAGGTCGTGCTGGCGCGCTACCACTTCGGGATACACGCTTAACCCTTTTACCATTTCGATATAAGCGGTATCGATCTCTTCGCCAATGATGGTGATGTTATTTTCGCCGCCGGACCATTTTACATCGTTGACAGAAGCAATTTTCTCCACTTCGGTAATCACATTCTTATCATCCGGTGGCACCAGTTGCCCGCCGTCATTCCAATAGGCTTTATAGCCATTGTATTCTTTCGGGTTGTGTGATGCGGTACACACCACGCCACCGTTGCAGCCAAGCTGGCGGATGGCAAAAGACAGTTCGGGTGTAGGGCGAAGCGATTCAAAAAGATATACGATGATGCCATTCGCAGCGAACACGTTGGCCGTGGTTTCGGCAAAAAAACGGCTGTTGTTGCGGCTATCATGCGCAATGGCCACCTTGATTTCCCCGGTGACCTGGTTCTTCAGGTAATTGGCAAAGCCCTGCGTGGCCATGCCGATCGTATATTTATTGATGCGGTTGGTACCTACGCCCATAATGCCGCGCAGTCCGCCTGTTCCGAATTCGAGGTTCTTGTAAAAACTATCTGTGAGTTCCTCCGGGTTTTCCTGTTGCATTTTAGTGATCTCGTCCCGGGTCGCCTGGTCATAGCCGTCCGTCAACCAACTGTTGATTTTATTTTGAATAAGGGGGTCCATAAAGATTCAGTTTGCGGTTTAAGGTTTGAAGATATAGAATTTTATCATTTTCGCGATATGCTAACAAGTTAGCAACGTATTTTTGCCCGAATCAAACCATTGGCAGTGTATTCAGCGGCAAGACGGATTTTTTTTAATGGCATGGTTTACCTGTCTGTCTCATCCTCGTTTGCACAGACTCCGCCGCCTGACACCAGCAACATGTTCATTGGAAACGCCGACACGACCACCGTTTTGCAGGGAAGGCTGGTTTCCGTGGTGAACCCGTTAAACCGCAGGCGAGTCAAAATTATAGCCGCTGCAAACATCGGGTTGTGGGGACTTTCGTTTTACGCACTCAACAAAGCCTGGTATGCCGGTTATGCACGGTCGTCGTTTCATTTTTTCAACGACATCCACGAATGGAACGGCATGGATAAAGCGGGGCATGGCTGGACGAGCTACCAGATCACGCGCGCCTCCTACGACATGTGGCGGTGGACGGGCGTACCAAAGAAAACAAACCTGCTGCTCGGCGGCATCAGCGGCATCGCCTACCAGAGTATCATCGAGATCCAGGATGGGTTTTCCGCTGCCTGGGGTTTTAGCTGGACCGATATGGCGGCAAATGTTTCGGGTGCCGTACTTTTTACGGCGCAGCAGGCTGCCTGGGATGAACAACGCATCACTTTGAAACTGGGATACTGGCCGCAGGCCCTTTCAGGCGACCTGCAGCGACGACGGAACGCGTTGTTTGGAGATAATGTCGCTGCGCGGATTCTAAAAGAGTACAATGCCCAAACCTATTGGGCCAGCGCCAACATACGCGCATTTCTCCCTGCGAGCAAAATCCCGAAGTGGTTCAGTGTGTCGTTCGGTTATGGTGCATCGGGTATGTTTGGTGCAAAGCAGAATACCTGGACAAATGCCGAAGGGTTGTCCCTCGACCGACGCGACATCCGGCGGGTGCGGCATTTTTACCTGGCGCCGGATGTTGATCTTACCAGGATTAAAACGCGCAGCCGGGTTTTAAAAACGGCGTTGTATCTCGTCAATTGCCTCAAGTTTCCCGCCCCTGCATTGGAAATAAATTCCGATGGAAAGCTGCGGGTGCATGCGTTGAAATTCTAACTTTGCCGTGAGCCTTCGGCGGACAGGAACAACAACCGTTTGCCTCACAGGTTTTGCTGAGGCATTTTCACAACGCCCCGTTAGGCGCAAGGTATCGGTAGCATCCAGGTACGAAGTATGCAAACGGCGGCTTTGAGATCACAAAGCCCGTTGACGTGATATGTCATGCCTACGGCATTTTTTCAAAATCCATGTTTTCTTTCTACCGATCTACCGATCTACCGATACTGTACCCCTAGCGGGTAATTCAAGAGCAGCAGGAACGATGAATGAATATAACGGTGTGAAATCACAAAGCACCCTAACGCCCCATTAGGGGCAAGGTATCGGTAGCACCCAGGTACGATGTATGCAAACGGCAAACTTGTGATCACAAAGCAACGTAACGTGATATGTAATGCCTACGGCATGTTATCACAATGCATTTCTTTCTACTGATACTTTACCCCTGGCGGGGTATGTACTGACGGATGCTAAAACATTAAAACTGAACCTTAAGCCTTAAACCAGGTATGCGCCCACAATCCGCTCCCCCGATACTTCTACAAAAATGTGCTCCTGCAGCGTGGTTGCGAGCATGAGCCCCACATAATCCGAATTAATGGGGAATAGCTTGTGTGTTCTTTCTACCAGCGTCAACGTCTGGATTTTGCGTGGATGAAATTGCAGAAAAGGTTTTAACGCATACAACAGCGTTTTACCGGAATTGGTAACATCGTCTACCAAAATAATTACAGCATCGTCAAAATTCATATCGTCGCTGATGGTAATTTCCTCCGGGTGCCGTTTGTTCAACGCCACCTCGATGACACGGATCGACCCCGGGAAAATGTCTTTGAGGTAATCCGCAAGGATGTGCGCGATCAACACGCCGTTTTCCTGGATGCCCGCAAGGATCAACTCATGACAATCCTCCAGGTTCTGCTCGGCGATCTCGTAGGCCATCCGCAACATTTTTTTATAGGCGGTGGCTTCATTTAGAATATAATTCCTGGTTTCTGACATGACACAATTTTACGCCGAAAAATTACAACAAAACGTTGATTGAAAACGAAATCGCTTAATTTAGCCAGACAATAAAAATCTATGCAAATCGTCCAGCAGGTTTTGTTTGCGCTTGTCGCAGTGATTGCCACCTGGCTTTTTGCGAGGAAAGCCTGGTGGATCCGGCGAAACATCTTACTGGGTACAGACGCCGATTTTTCCGACAATAAATCACTCCGTTGGAAAAACCTGCTCCTGCTCGCTTTCGGACAAAAAAAAATGTTTCGCAAACCACTGGTAGCGATCATGCACCTGGTGATCTATGTCGGATTCATCATCATCAACATCGAAGTACTCGAGATCGTACTCGACGGTCTACTTGGTTCCCACCGGCTATTCGCAACGTTACCATTTGGTATATACACGTTTTTAATCAACACGTTTGAATTATTGGCGGTGGGTGTGATCGTCGTTTGCGTGGCCTTTCTTGCCAGGCGAAACCTGCTCAAACTCAAACGATTCATCAGCCGAGACCTCGATGGCTGGCCACGAAGCGATGCCAATTACATCCTCATCGCAGAGATCATAATCATGTCGTTGTTCCTTACTATGAACGCGACGGACACCCTGTTACAAGCAAGAAATTACAGCCATTATACGAATGCTGATACGGGGAATTTTATCGGTTCGTCGTGGATACAGCCGCTTTTTTTGGGCCTTTCCAGTGAAACGCTTGTAATCATAGAACGAAGCGCCTGGTGGGCGCATATCGTCGCCATTTTTGCCTTTCTTAATTACCTGCCGTATTCTAAACACCTGCATATCCTGCTGGCATTTCCCAATGCCTATTATACCCGGTTAATCCCGAAGGGTGAAATGAAAAATATGCCGGAGATCCAGCAGGAAGTATTGTATGCGATGCAGCCAGAACTGGCTCCGGCCGAATCGGCACCTCCGGGCAAGTTCGGCGCGCGCGATGTATTCGACCTCAGCTGGCGCAACCTGCTCGATGCGTATGCCTGTACGGAATGCGGAAGATGCAGCGCAGCCTGTCCGGCCACGCAAACGGGTAAATTATTATCGCCGCGTAAAATTATGATGGATACCCGCGATCGCCTGGAAGTAGTCGGTACGAACGTGTCGCTCAACGGCTCATTCGTTGACGACGGCAAGTCGCTGTTGCATGATTACATTACCGTTGAAGAACTTCGCGCCTGCACTACCTGCAATGCCTGCGTGGAAGAATGCCCGGTAAGCATCAACCCGCTGGAGATCATCTTCGAACTCCGTCGTTCACTTATCATGGAAGAAAGCAATGCCCCGCAGGAATGGAACGGCATGTTCAGCAACGTCGAAAACAATTTCGCACCGTGGAAGTTTTCGCCGGATGAACGGGAGGACTGGAGGAAAGTTTAAGGTTTAAGGTTTAAAGTTTAAAGTTGTTTTTAGGCAACTTGTCAACTGTTATTTCAAACTTTCGACATTGAAAATTTTTATTAAAAATAAAGCACTTCCCTTCTTGTATTTTTGTAGGGTTAATGTTACTTGACCAGTTAACAGAAAAACAACTTT
>JBBSSY010000041.1:0-11651 GCA_038241595.1 Chitinophagales bacterium
CCGCGTTTCTTTTGCAAACAGCATGGAAAAAATTGATGAAGGCTACCGCAGAATCATCAATGCGCTCGCGAAGTTGAACTGATCGTAGATGAATATTTTGTAAAAAAGCATCCGGTGGTTCGCCTCCGGGTGCTTTTTTTATACCAGTCAGGGAAAATATGCCTTCACTTCTCCCACGAAAAAAACACTGCCACAAATGAGGATAAGGTCGTCTTTATCGGCATGTGCCAGCGCGGCCTGCAACGCCTCGTTTACATTCGCATGGTGCTGCCCCTGCAATCCGGCTAAACGGGCTTTTTCCGCCAGCTCACTGGCCGGCAGGGCACGCGGTATCTGTGCCTGGGCGAAATAATAGGTGGCCGTGGCAGGCAGCAAACTCAAAACGCTGTCAATGTCTTTATCCCTTACCATGCCGATGACGATGCGCAGGTGATGATAACTGCTTACTTCCAGTTGCGCGGCAATGGCACGGATGCCATCGGCATTGTGGCCGACATCCAGCACCACGCGTGGATGTTCATGAATCGTTTCCCAGCGGCCATGCAAACCGGTGTTCTTCTTTACGTGCAAGAGGCCCAGGCGTACGTGTTCATCTTTTAGTAGCCAGCCGGCTTGTTTCAACAGCGCAATTGCTTCCAGTACCGTCACCAGGTTTTGGGCCTGGTACATACCTGGCAGGTCAAGCTGGTAAATGTCCTTCGTCTGTGTGTGGGTGTTAGTGGCTTCCACCTGCAGCAGGTGAGGTTCCAATTTCCAGTCGGCCACGAACCGTACATCGCTGGCAAAGATGAGCCGAGCATGTTCCTGCAGCGCTTTTTCTTCAAACACTTTGTCAGAAACCGGCTGGCGAAGGCCAATGACCACCGGCACACCGGGTTTAATGATGCCGGCTTTTTCAAAGGCAATCTTTTCGATAGAATCACCGAGTATATTCATGTGATCCATCCCGATGTTGGTAATCACGGACAGGTCGGGAGTTATAATGTTGGTGCTGTCGAGCCGGCCACCAAGTCCCGTTTCGATGATGGCGATGTCAACTTTTTCTGTTACAAAATACTCGAAGGCCATGGCCACGGTAATTTCAAAAAAGGAGGGAAGGATGCGTGTTATCACGGGCTCCATCCGCCCGATAAAGTCTACCACCTGTGCCTCGGGGATCATTTTTCCATTAACTCTGATGCGTTCACGAAAGTCTTTGAGATGAGGCGAGGTGTACAAACCCGTTTTATAACCCGCTGCCTGGAACACCGATGCCAGCATGTGGCTCGTGGAACCTTTGCCGTTGGTGCCGGCAATATGAACGGTGCGTAAATGATCCTGCGGGTTACCGACTTCCCGGCACAGGATAACGGTGTTGGTAATGTCTGTTTTAATGGCAGCTGCGCCCACCCGGCTGAACATGGGCAACTGCGCATACATATATTCGAGGGTTTCCTGGTAGGTCATTATAAGACGGCTATCAGCAATCAGTAATCAGCCATCAGCAGTAAGCTTTACTGAATGCTACATAAAAATTGAAGGTAAGGGCTAATTAAAGCATATCAGCGACTGCCCTAAAAATTCGCACTGATTTCTGATTGCTGATTGCTGATAGCTGATATCTGATAGCTGATTGCTGATAGCTGATAGCTGACAGCCTTCCTCAATTCCGCAACTTGAAGTTAAAGACGATCGTCCCGGCGGCTTCGTCGCTGCCATCATTGAATTTAATCTGCATGGCCTTGCGGACGGCGATTGCTTTGAGGTTGGCGTCGGAAGAAGTGGATCCCCTGACTTCGTACACGGCAGACACGACTTTGCCGGAAGCATCTATTTTAATATTCAGCGCTATTTTGGCATTTTGATTGAACTCATCTTCGAAAGATGGAAGGCTGGTAACGCGCCTGCCTTGCAGTCCACGGGAGATGGTGACGCCTGCGTTGCCTCGTCCGCCGCTGCCTTCGTAATTTTTGCTATTTGGATCTCCTCCCGGATTGCCCTGGTCACCTTTGCCTCCTGCTATGCCTTCGCCGCCACCCTTTTTATAGTCATCCGCCTCGTTACCGCCCCTGCCGGTGCCATTAACCCCTTTGAACACCGCTTTTGGTTTGGGTGGCGCGGGTGCCGGTTTTTCTACCGGTTGAACGGCTTTGACAGGTTTTGCCTTCACTACGTCTTTTTCGGCAATCCTGGTGGCCTCCGGTTTTACAACCGGCGGCTTTTTAATAGCCGGCGCGTCTTCATTTTTGTCATCTGTTTCAACTTCTTTTACCGGTTGCATTTCAACGGCTGTTGCTTTGGGCGGGTTATACGTTTCACGTTCCGCCGGTGCCGGTGGACCCGGTTCGTATGGCTGGTCTGTGCCTAATCCTTTGTCACTGCTGCCCAGGTTCACCTCGATGCCTTCTTCTGCCATCGGTTCAGGCAAGGCAGGTGCGCTCCACTTGACAAAGAAAAATATAATGAACAGGCACACACAGATCAATATCGTGTAACTGCCGGCCCGGATATTTTTTTTTGATTCAAAATCGGTCATAGTGATCGTCATGCTGATCTGATAAAGTTACGTTGTTCCGGCTAACGATGCAAGGTGGCAACGAATTGCATGAAAGTGGCCTGTAAAACTGTTAAATTTGAGCAGGATTCTTCATGGGTAAAATCGGGGGGTATTAAAGCGAAGCGTAAAAGACAGGCATAATATGGTCATGATTTCCGGGCTTTAAAAACCGCTTCGTAGGTTTGTATCCATTGGCCGGGGGTGATTTTCGACGCAAGTTCACCGATCAGCGAAAACGGCAACAGTTCCGGCTTTTTAAATCGGATACAACTTTTGCCCATATCTGGTTTCCCGATTCCCGTGCTGGTGTACGCAGCTGTGAACCAGTCCAGCAGGGTTTTATCGGCGTACATGCCCATGTGGTAAACGGCGATGAAATTTTTCTGCGAGGCTATACTCAGGAACGGCAGGGCCTGTTTGGGATCGCAATGATAACCTGCAGGATAGAGCGAATGTGGCACCACGTAGGTGATCATGCCATAACTCATAGTCTCAACGAAACCCTCCGGCAGGTTTTGGACGATGGTGTTTCTGAGTTCGGTAAATGCCCAGACTCTTTCTGCTGGAAGTTCTGCGAGGTATGAGGCGGGGGAGTTGGCTTTTGTATACATGACGGATCGTGTTTAATATGCTGGCTCTTTTTTCATCGCTTCAATATTGGAGACTACGATACCCGTTATTACCAATCCGCCGCTGACCAGGTGAATCCATTTGATTTCCTCCTGCAGGATCAGCAGGGCTTCAAGGGTGCTGAATATAGGGATCAGGTTACCGAACAGCGAGGTGCGTGATGCACCGATCCTGGCAATCGCAGCATTCCAGCAGAGATATGCCAGGAAAGAGGTGCCTGCGCCGAGGTATACGATCACATACACCAGCGACCTGGTCCATACTACTGGTGCGGCATCTGCGTGTTCCCACAAATAAAACGGCAACAGCATCAGGCTTCCCAGTGAAGAAAATATAAATAGAAAGTTTATGGACGAAATGCCTGCAGGTTTAGCTTTAGCCAGTAAATTATAAATGGCAAAGAAAAATGCACCGCTGAGTATCCACCAGTCGCCGGGGGTAAAACGGAATGCCAGCAGGCGCTCCATGCTGCCTTGCGCAATCAGGAACGCGATGCCTGAAATGCATATGACCATGCCCGTTATACGAGCCGCGCTGATTTTCTCATGCAGGAAAATGCCTGCCAGCAAAAGGGTGAAAGCAGGCGATGCCGTGGTGCTGATCAGTGCCATGTTGATGGCAGACGTATGGTGTCCTGCAATGTACAGGAAGGTGTTAAAGACCACGATACAGGTCAGGGATACCCATACAAAATATTTCCAGTGCCTGCGAAAAATTTCCAGCTCCCGCAGAAAACTTTTTAGCGCGAAAGGCAGCAACATCAAACTTGCCGATGACCAGCGGAAAAAATTGAGAGAAACAGGGGGTACCTGTTTTGCCACGCCCCTGGCGATGACAAAATTGCCCGACCAGATCAGTGCGGCGGCCATTGCCAGCAAAGCGCCATAGAAGAAGTTTTTAGAGGAATGAGTCATAAACAGGAAAGAGTTTAAGGTTTAAAGTTTAAGGTTTAAAGTTGTTTCCCTTAAACTGCATCGTGGGTTTAAAGTAAAAGTTTGAAGCATCATGTAAGACCATCCCGGATAAATACAACTTTAAACCTTAAACTTTAAACCTTGGACTCCTTATGTGCAAAATCAAGTTCGTAGTTTCCCCTGATGCGTTCCATGGGCGGGTTGAAGTAGCCGAAACGCAGGGTGGGAAATTCATCGCGCAACAGTTCCTGCATCTGTTTGATGCCCAGGCAGTCGCCGGTTTCACCGACCCCTATCTTGCCCATGTACCAGTCAGGATCGATATTGAAATTGCGCCACTGGATCATGTTAAGATCGGTGTCGCGGATCACGGTACGCAGGGCCTCGTATTCCTCTTCGCTGTCGGTCATGCCCGGGAAGACGAAATAGTTGATGGATGCCCAGCCGCCATAACTGCGTACAACGCGGATGCTTTCGATGATGTCATCGAATACGTAATTGTTCGGGCGGTAATACGGCTCATAAACGGATTTTCTCACCGAATTGGTACTCACCCGAATGCTGTTCAGACCGGCCTCGCACAGCGCACGAACCGCAGCCGGTTTCGACCCATTGGTATTTATATTGATGCTGCCTTTCGATGTATGTTTTCTTATCTCGATGATCGCTTCCCGGATGGTTTCCCACATAAGCAGCGGTTCGCCTTCGCAACCCTGGCCGAAACTTACGATCGGGAAGGGTGCCGATTCAAGGTGCGGCACGGTATACTCGACGATTTCATGTGCAGTGGGTTTAAACCGAAGGCGGTCCTGCGTGGACACGATCGTTTCTTCTTCCGGCTGGAACGAAATACAACCGATGCAGTTCGCATTGCAGGCCGGGGAGCTTGGAATGGGGCATTCCCATCTGCCCATAAAATAATTACGTGCAGCCGGGCAGTGATAAGTAAGCGCACAGTTGTTTGCCAGGTGAGCCACCAGCCGGTTCTGCGGGTAAGCCCGCAGCAGCGTATCTACGCCGTGTTTTACCTGTTGTTCGTTGAAACCCTCACTTTCCTGGCGGATGTCCTGCTCGATGCGCACCGCAGGCACATAAAAAACATCATCATGCCAGGCGGCTGCGGTATAACAAAACAAGGGAAGGGTAGGCGCCTTGGGCTCGGTTTCGTAGGCGGCAAGATAGAGCCCGGTAAATGCCGGGGGGATAAAGGCGGCAACCGCCCATCCTTTGTCACACAAGCGCATATCACCACTTTTTACATCGATGCCGATGCCGCGGCGGCCAGGCAGTTCGTACAACTGTCCACCCTGGGGCAGTGCAATCCATTCGTCTTCAGGCACCGGCAGCGCGTCCCAGCCACTGCGCCCGGTGGCATGCAGGCTCGTATCTTCGAAAATATTGCCTTTCCCGTCGGAGTACAATAGAAAAGGCGATTGTGTTAATATGGGCATGATGGGTCTGGTTCGATGGTTTCAAAGCCGGCTGTACCACTGGCCGGAGTGATGAATGCGTGCAAAATTCGTGTATTTGTGTCATTGTTGTGCAGGCGAGTTAACATCAGGGTGACGCTGGTGGTTTTGCAGGTGCCTGCAGGCGTTCACGGCAATAGCGGTTAAAGCTGTGTTCTTCTATTTCGGAGTCGATATTTTTCTGAAGCAGCCGGTTGCTCCTGAAATCGAGTGTCAGCAGCCCGTCTTTTATAATAACATTGCTGAATTCCGTCCAGGCATACGACTTTTTAAACAGCGAATCAAAAACAATCCCGTCTTTGGAAACAAGGATGGCAAGCGGTTGTCCGGCTTTTTTTTCGATGAATGCCAGGATAATAAACGGTAAACCCAATAAATACATACCGGGAATAAAAAACCAGGTAATGCCGGCTATTGCCAGCAAAATATTATAAGTAACCTGGGGCTGGCTGATAAAGCCGGTTTTCACAAACGTGTTCCAGGCGAGACCACCAAGTATCAGCGCGACCGGGGTCTTCAACAATCCGCCATAAACGCCGTTTTTGGCTGCTACGAAAAAAAAAACAGCCGATAACAGGCACAATAAAACACTGAGCACGTACATGTGCTTTAACTTGTCATTCTTTACCGTAAACCGGTATTCGACGTCTGTATGGTGTTGGTGGTCCAGAACGGTTTATCAGTCACGGTTACTTAATTCCAGCAAATTGCAGAGTTTCCACAGCACGCGGGCACCCACGTTGGAGTCCCAGTTGTTTTCACCGACGCCCACTTCCACGAGGTCGAAGCCAATAAGTTTGCGGCCGCTTTTTATGATTGATTTGATCAGGTAAAATACCTGGTCGGTATCCAAACCGCCTGGCACCGGTGTTCCGGTGTTGGGACACAATTTTGGATCGAGGCCGTCGATGTCAAAACTGATATGTACATGTTGGGGCAGGTGACTAACGATCTCGTCGGTAATTTGTTTCCAACTCTGGCCTTCATACTGTCGTTCCTTAAGCACCTTATCAAAATAGGCGATGATCTTATAATTGCTGTTGCAGATGATCTGCCATTCGTCCTCTCCAAAATCGCGGATGCCGACCTGCACCAGTTTACTGAGCTGCGGCACCTCTTCAATCGCATTATACATAATGCTTGCATGAGAGTAGTTAAAACTCTCATATGCTTTGCGTAGATCGCAATGGGCGTCAATTTGTAAAATGCCGAAATCAGGGTATTTCTCGCCTAGCGCCTTAAAAAAGCCGAGTGGCGTACTGTGGTCACCTCCAAGCAGACCGATCAGTTTGCCCTGGTCCATGATTGCTTTCGTTTGTTCATAAACCCAGTTATTCATCACCGCACTGCCTTCATTAATATCTTTCAATGATTTTGACATGAACGTATTCTTGACAACCTTCTCACCTTTTGAAATATAATCGATGTATAACTCAGCCTCTTTGCGTAGATAATCACTTTTTAACAAAACTTTTTTATCGTTGGATTTCAAGAAATATCCTTTCTTCCAGCCATCGATATTGTCGATGTCGTAGAGGTCAACCTGGAGTGACGCCCTGAAAATATGTTCCGCTGCGCGGGCGGTACCTGCAGAAGAACTTACCGTAACCTCCCAGGGTACCGGAAGTATTACCAGGCGTGATTCTTCTTCACAGAACGGAAGACCGAAAATATTATTATTGGGATTGCCGACGCAGTTGGAGTCGAACTGGGAAATGTCTGTTGTAAGCATAACGAAATAACGATTGAAACAATGAATTGTTGTTTTCTGGCGAGTGCTTCAGCGCTTCTGCCGCTGTAAACGGCAGCCGCGATTGGACGTCTTCCCGGGAAGCCAGATTTTTTTCAAATGTTTTGCAAGTTAGTGCAAAATTATTAACCGGTTTGCGTCAACTAAAAGGCGCCTGGCAACACAGGCGGAACCATCATTTCAAACATGCTGATCTTTACTATGACATTTTCGATTAACTTCGCGGTCAACTTTAGCAGATGAAAAAAACGCATATTGTCATTCTTGTTTTTATCGCCATTTCGATTGCAGTGCTCGTTAGTTTTATGGGCGATCTATCTTCCTATGAAACAATTGCTTCTGCTAAACAAAAGGATGGTAGAACCGTTACTATTATTGCAAAACTGGACAACACAAAACCAATTGAATACGATCCCCGCACCAACCCCAATTACTGTAGTTTTCACATAGTGGATACCCTTGGCAACCAGGCCCGCGTGGTGTACCATTTTGAAAAACCGTTTGACATGGAGAAAGCCGAAAAGATTGTGTTAAAAGGCAAAATGAAAGCCGATGTTTTCGAGATTACCACCAAAGACGGAATCCTCATCAAATGCCCCTCGAAATACAAGGACGACCCAAAAGCGGCTCAAAATAACCTGAGTCAAAACTAAATAGCAATGGATTATATTGGCGAACACTTACTTCCCGGTAAACTGGGGCACTTTTTTATTATACTTTCTTTTGTTTCTTCCCTGGTTGCTGCAATCGCTTATTTTAAATCTGCCAATGCATCCGACATTTCCCTGGCCGCAAGCTGGAAAAAATTGGGACGTGTCGCGTTCCTGCTCGATGGCATTTCTGTATTCTCGATTTTCGGATTGCTGCTCTTTATCGTTTACACACACAAATTTGAATATTATTACGCGTGGAACCATTCCAGCCTGTCGCTTAGCACCAAGTACCTGCTTAGTTGCATCTGGGAAGGTCAGGAAGGCAGTTTCCTGCTTTGGACCATGTGGCATGCAGTGCTTGGCGGCGTGCTGATCAGAACCAGCAAGCAATGGGAGGCACCTGTACTTTGCGTGATCAGCGTGGTACAGATGTGCCTGGCCACCATGGTTATGGGTATGTATTTTTTTGGCGTGAAAGTCGGCAGCAACCCGTTCCTGCTGGTACGTGAATTTTATGCCGCAGACAATGCGCCCCTGTTCAGCAGGCTGGATTACCTGAGCCTGCCGCAAATGCAGGACGGCCAGGGGCTTAACCAGACACTGCAGAATTACTGGATGGTGATTCATCCGCCAATTCTGTTTCTTGGCTTTGCCTCGACGCTCGTACCTTTTGCCTTTGCCATTTCCGGGTTATGGAAAAAAAATTATGGGGGTTGGACCAAGATGGCGCTCCCCTGGACGCTTTTTTCTGCGTGTTTACTTGGTACCGGTATCATCATGGGTGCAGCATGGGCTTATGAGTCGCTCACTTTTGGCGGTTACTGGGCCTGGGACCCGGTAGAGAACGCATCGCTGGTGCCATGGATGGTGATGATTGCGGGTTTACATACGATGGTCATCTACAATTCTACCGGTCACTCGCTGCGTGCGACGTACCTGTTTATGATCCTCTCTTTTATCCTCATTCTTTATTCCACCTATCTCACCCGCAGCGGTGACTTACAGGATACATCGGTACATGCGTTTACAAGTCTCGGCATGAACTGGCAACTTCGGATTTTCGTGATCGTTTTTTTGCTGCCGTCGATCTTCCTGTATGCGAGGCGATTTAAACACATCCCCTTTATTGCCAAAGAGGAGAGTACTTCCTCGCGCGAGTTCTGGATGTTTATCGGGTCGTTGGTATTTTTCCTCTCGGCAGTCTTCATTCTAACCGCCACTTCTTTGCCGGTAATTAATAAAATTTTCAATACCAATTTTGCCATCGGAAGTGACCCGGAATTTCCTTATAACCGGATCCAGATATTCGTTGCACTCGTCATCGGTATACTGACTGCGATTACGCAGTACCTGAAGTACCGAGACACATCGCGGAAATATTTTTTAAAAAAGATAACCATACCAACCATCATAGCCGTGTTGATCGCGGGTTTAACCACCGCCTTTGGCAATATAAATTATGATAAGTACGGCATCGGTTACCTCGTAGCGATCCACCTGGCACTCTTTGCGGCTTTTTATACAGTAGTAGCCAATTTCGCTTATATATGGGCAGGATTAAACGGTAAATTGAAAGCCGCTGGTGCTTCCGTGGCACATTTCGGCTTTGGTCTCATGCTGGTGGGTATCCTGGTTTCTTCTTCAAAAAAATCGGTGCTGTCTTACAATACTTCCGGCATCAATCTTCGCTTCGATCCCGCTTCCAAAGAGAAGTCGCAAGAGAATATCACACTGATAAAAAATATACAGACCGACATGGGAAAATACCATGCGACGTTCTTAAACAGCGATTCGACCAACCTGGCGGGCAATATCATTTACTTTCACATTAATTTTAAAAAGAAGGACAGTACAGACGAATTTACGCTATACCCGAACCTGATCCGCAATACCAAGGGACAGGAGAATTTTTCCAATAATCCAGATAGCAAACATTACTGGAACCGGGATATCTTTTCCTACATCAGTTATGCAGATAATATGGACCGTGAAGCAGATACTACGCAGTTCAAAAGTTACCCCGTTAACCCCAACGATACTATTTTTTATTCAAACGGGTTTATGGTGCTGAACAAGGTTATCCCGAACCCGGAAACAGGCAAGTATCGTTTCACCGCTGCTGATACTGCCCTGATGGCGGATATTTCGGTAACCACGAAAGAAGGGTTGCAGTACAAGGCGCAGCCGGTTTTCTACGTAAAAAATAACCAGATAAAATACATCGTGGATACGGTATTTGCACAGAACCTCGCAGTCGGTTTCAGTCGCATCATCGACAATAAAAAGATTGAAATACAGGTGAAGGAATCCAACCGCCTGGTGCCTTTCGTAGCTTTAAAAGTATACGAATTTCCCTTTATCAACGTTTTATGGATAGGCACCCTGTTTATGATCACCGGCTTCATCATGAGCATTGCGCGACGCGTGCAATTGAACAAGTCACTTCGTTCGGCAGGATAACCGATTAGGTTCACATCAGCACCTGGCATCACCTATAACCGGCGGATTCCTGGCTGGTGCAATAATAGCCCTTTCAATAGGGCTGTTCTGTTTATGGCAGGCGATGTTTTCTGGCCTACACTCAACGCCTTTTGTTAAAGTTTTAAGGAAGAAATAGGGTGATGTTAATGAGGTAATCCCTGGAACATTCTCTTTTGACGTGTAACAGAATCTAGTTATTTTTAAAGTAATGTTGAGAAGCAGCAAAATTCGTCCAAACTGTCTACGTACGCTATGTGTGATCCTAGGGATCATCTGTTGTTTCGTTTCGTACGGGCAGCAGGCACCTGCTTCAAGATATGGTTTGCATGATACGATTTCGGTTCCATATATTGTCTGGTATGGTGATACGATTTCTTCTCGCGAACTCGAAACGTACACGGTTTCGGCACCGATGTCGGCTGCCATGAGGAAGCGGCTGCAGGAGTGGACCCGCTTGCGAAATGCTGTGTATGTTACCTATCCCTATGCCCGCAAGGCTGGTGCCATCATGAATGACATCAACCAGAAAATAACGGGTATGAATGATAAATCCTCCCGAAAAAAATACATCAGATCACGCGAGGCGGAACTAAAAAAAGAATTTACAGAACCACTTACTAACCTGTCGGTGTACCAGGGACGCGTCCTGATGAAACTGATCAACCGTCAAACCGGCAACAATTGTTACGAGATCGTAAAAGAATACAAAGGTAGTTTCACCGCCCGTTTCTACCAGACCGTTGCATTTTTCTACAACAGCAGTCTAAAACAGCCGTATGATCCGCAAGGGGAGGACAAAGTAATTGAACAAATTGTGCAGGAAGTGGAGCGGATGTATGGGAGGCGGTGAGGGAGCAGTGGGCAGTAGGCAGTTGGCAATTGACAGTTGGCAATCAGCAGTCAGTAATCAGCAGAAATTATATGAAAGAACTAGATCCGTTAATTCGATTTCGTCGGTAGACGTAGATAGTAATATATGACTCATTTTTCACAGCAAAATCTCGCCCATAACCCATACCCCATACCCCATACCCCATACCCTTCTTCTGATTGCCATTCACAACCGCACGATCTTCCCTATAATGCCTGATGTTGAATAACCGGGGATGATTGGATTGATCACTACCCGCCCACCATTTGCCAGCACCTCTTTGGCGCCCACAATCTGGTCAAGCGTATAGTCACCACCCTTTACCAGCACATCCGGCATGATGGCAG
>JBBSSY010000042.1:0-11331 GCA_038241595.1 Chitinophagales bacterium
CCGGTACCACGAATTGCCCGTTCCAGGACTTGATATACTCCAGCTGCTGAACGATTTCGTCCTTCAGGTTCCAGGGAAGTATCAGCACAAAATCGGGCTTCTGCGCTTTGAGATGATCTTCATTAACCACCGGTATATGACTGGCAGGCAGAAATTTATGTTGTTTGTGCGGATTTGCATCCACCACAAATTCTACAAGGTCGTTTTTAACACCGCAGTAAATTAGCAGCGTATTGCACTTCTCGGCGGCGCCATAGGCCGCTACCCTTTTACCCTTTTTCTTCTGCTCAGACAAGAAATCAATCACCGCTAATTTCACGGTTAACGCTTTCTGCTGGAAATTGTCATAATACGCCAGGGTCGTCATGCCACGGTCTGCTTCTTTCTGTAGCAAGGCCGCTACGCGTGGCGTCACGGTTTTTGAGTGATCATCAGCATGTTTGCCATATATCCTCAGTGAACCGCCATGTGTCGGTATTTCTTCCACATCAAACAATTCGAGCCCCTGCGACGCGAAAATCTTCTGTACTGTATAAAAAGACAGGTAGGAGAAATGTTCGTGATAGATCGTATCAAACTGGTTGTTATCTACCAGTTGCATCAGGTGGGGGAACTCCATCGTGATCACGCCGGTGTCTTTTAATAACAGTTTCATCCCGCCGACGAAATCGAGTATATCCGGAACATGCGCCAGTACATTATTACCCAACAAAAGGTCGGCCCTTTTATTTTGCGCTACGAGTTCTTTCGCCAGCCGAACGCCGAAGAAATCCACCATCGTTTCAATGCCTTTGCCCACCGCCACTTCGGCGGTATTGGCAGTAGGCTCGATGCCGAGCACCGGAACACCGGCTTCCTTAAAATACTGCAACAGGTACCCGTCATTCGAGGCAAGTTCAACCACCAGCGACTTTTCATTCAATGTAAACCGTTCCCGCATTAATTGCGTATAGGATTTGGCGTGAGCCAGCCAACTGGTGGAATAGGATGAAAAATAGACGTAACCGCTGTCGAAAATAGCACCTGACTTTTTGTACTCGTCCACCTGTACCAGGAAACAATTGCTGCAGGTGTACACCCTTAAAGGGAAAAACGTTTCCGGTTCGTTGAGCTGTTCTTCCGTTAAAAATGAATTGGATGCCGGCGAGTTGACCAGGTCGATAAAAACTTTCTCCAACGGCGTTTTACAAAATCTGCACTGCATATTTATATTCCTTTAAAGTTTTCGAGGATGAATGGGTTTTCTGCATCTCTGTCCGACAATACGGTAACCGGCAGCGGCCAGTTGATATCGAGGTGCGGGTCATTGTAGCGGATGCCGGCCTCAGCCTGTGGCGTATACATTTCCGAATGATGATAGATTAACTGGCAATTGTCTGCCAGTGTCTGGAAGCCGTGTGCAAAGCCTTGCGGGATATACAGCATGTGCTGGTTTTCCGCCGACAACTCTGTGCCATACCAGTGCCCAAAGGTGGGCGAGTTTTCGCGAAGGTCCACGATGACATCGAAAATGACTCCTGCAATACAGCGAACCAGTTTTATTTCCTGGAAAGGTGGCACCTGGTAGTGCAGCCCGCGTACCGTACCTTTCTGAAAGGTCATGGAATGATTAAGCTGGAGCCATGGCTGCGTATGACCGATTTGTTTGAATTCATCGCTGCAATAAGTTCGTGCAAACCATCCCCGGTCATCGGCGAACGGTGTCAGCCGGACCAGGTAACTGCCAGGAAGTGGGGTTGACTCGAATGTCATAAGGCTAAATAGTCCTCGATTTGTTTGAAGGTAAATGCTACCTGTTTATCTGTTGGTTGCCTGTACCAGCGCATGGTCCATTCAACAGCAGACTGTGCATCAAGTTTTGGAAACCAGTTCAATTCGCGACCCGCCCGGGAAATGTCAAGTTTTAGCAAACCGGCTTCATGCGGCTGCGCCGGATCGGAAGTATCTTTCCAACCTCCTTCGCCCAGGCATTCAATGGCTGTCTCGACCAGCTCACGAACGGTCAGGTGGTCATCTGGCAGCGGACCGAAATTATAGGCCTTCGAAAATCTTGCGGGATCCTGGTCGAGCTTCATGGCCAGTTGGAGGTAACCGGTCAGGGGTTCCAGTACATGTTGCCAGGGTCTGACCGCCGAAGGACTTCTGACAGATACTGTTTCATGATTTTGCAAGGCACGAACAATGTCGGGGACTATGCGGCTGTCGCTCCAGTCACCGCCACCGATTACATTGCCGGCACGCGCGACTGCAATGGCTTTATGGTGTTTGCCTACCGCCGACGCGTTAAAGAATGAATTGCGGAACGAATTCACCACCAGCTCGGTGCAGGCCTTGCTTGCGCTGTACGGATCGTAACCGCCAAGGGTGTCTTCTTCCTTATATAATATATGTTGTTCTTTGTTTTCGTAAACCTTGTCTGTCGTAATCACTACGATGCTACATTTTCCTGGCAGCGACGCTGCTGCCTCCAGCAGGTTGGCCGTTCCTGCGACATTCACCGAGAACGTTTCAGCGGGGATCTCATAGGAACGCCGCACCAGCGGTTGTGCCGCGAGGTGAAAAATAACATCCGGGCTAAAGGCGCGTAATTCATGGGTGAGCCGGTCTTTGTCGCGAATATCGGCCTCCACGCTGTCCATTATATTACCGGGCAGCAGGCTGAACAAACCGTTTGGGTATTCCGGCGCAAGAGCATAACCCTTCACCAAGGCGCCGAGCGTATGAAGACATGCCGACAGCCACGACCCTTTAAAACCGGTATGCCCGGTTAAAAAGACCCGCTTGTCGTGAAAAGCGGTGGCTAATTGATCCTTCGTTACCAGATTTTCCATTTTGCCTGATTATTTTGCCATAGCGCTTCGAGTTCCAGTTTATCTCTCATGGCATCCATGCATTTCCAGAAGCCATGATGTTTGTAAGCCATCAGGTTTTCGTCGGCAGTAAGTTCTTCCATGGGGTCATCTTCCCACATAATATCATCCATATCATTCTGCAGGTACTTGAAAACTTCTTTGCGAAGTACAAAAAAACCACCGTTGATCCACTTGCCGTCTCCCGTTGGTTTCTCTTTAAAACGGGATACTTTGCCACCTTCTTCCATTTCGATACCGCCAAACCGGGCTTCGGGTTGAACGGCAGTTACCGTTGCGATTTTGCCATGCGATTTGTGGAAATCCAGCAAAGCGGGGAGGTCAATGTTTGCCACGCCATCGCCATAGGTAAGCATAAAATCATCATCCCCGAGGTACTTTTGGATGCGCTTGAGCCTGCCCGCCGTTTTGGTGTCGACGCCCGTATCCACCAGCGTTACCTTGAATGATTCGGCATTCGTATAATGTACGTCCAGTTTATTACTGCTCAGTTCGATGGAGATATCGGAATTGTGGAGGTAATAATACATAAAGTACTCCTTGATGAGGTACCCCTTATAACCCAGGCAGATGATAAACTCATCAAATCCGTAATGACTATAAATTTTAAGGATATGCCAGAGGATCGGTTTGCCGCCGATCTCTACCATCGGCTTCGGCCTTGTCTCCGTTTCCTCGGCAATCCGGGTACCGAGTCCCCCCGCAAATATCACAACTTTCATAAAAACGTAATTGCGGCAAAACTAATGTTATTTCGATGATCCTGCCTACATCACCGTAAAATTCCGCTACGGGTCCGGCACGGCTGAACTGGCGTTTCGTGGTGAAAGATATCTTGCCTAAACGCATTACTTTCGCTGCACAATGGGTGACATTCAGAAACAGAGCATCAACTCAACGATTTTTACGTTTGCCGGATTTGCAATCGGTGCGTTGAACCTGCTGGTACTTTTCCCGAAATTCCTTACGCAAAACGAGCTTGGGTTAACCCGGGCAATGATGGACATTTCCATCACCCTCACCTCACTCTGCACCCTCGGGTCGATCACCGTGATCTATAAGTTCTACCCTTTTTACAAAGATTATCTCGAAGAAAAGAAAAATGACCTGCCGATGGTCACCGCCGCAGTATGCCTCACGGGTTATTCACTGGTAATTATTACCGGCTACCTGCTGCGCGAGCTCATCATCCGCAAGTTGGGCAAGTCGCCTGAATTTGCCACCTATTTTTACACGGTGTACCTGTTCACATTCTTTCTCCTGATATTCACGTGGCTCGAAGCGTTTGCCTGGAGCACCAAAAAAACCGTTGTCGCCAATTTTTTAAAAGAAACCGTGGTACGGCTTATCACGACGGTGCTTATCCTTTTATATGGCCTTCACCTCGTATCGATCAAGTCATTTATCAACCTGTTCAGCCTCGTTTACCTGGTACCGGCTGTTGCCTTAATAGTGATCCTCGCCAGGAGCGGCAAGTGGCGCTTCTCTTTTACCTCTATCAGTTCGGTGACACGCCGATTTAAAAAAAGGATGGTTTCGTTTGGGTTATTTGTATTCGGCGCGCAGTTCCTTAATGTGCTGTCAAGAACAAATGACTCAATATTGATCATCGGCCTGCGCGGACTGGCTGATACCGGCGTTTTTGCCATCGCCAATTACATCATCGCCGTGATGGAAATCCCGCAGCGAAGCCTCAACGCCATCAGTGTACCCATCCTGGCTGAAGCATGGAAAAGCAAGGATCACCGAAAGATTAATAACATCTACACAAAAAGCGTTTCAAACCTGCTGGTGATCGGGCTCGGCTTGTTCGGCCTGCTGTTTTTGAATGTCCATGATATCGTGGTTTTCCTTGGGAAAGACTATGCCCAGATCAAGATCATCGTTTTTTTAATGGGCATTGCCAAGGTGCTCGACCTCGGCACCGGCATAAACAGCTTCATCATCGGCACCTCCAACTACTGGAAATTTGATTTCTACACAAACGTGATATATACCATCTTTTCCATCCCGCTGAATTTTTTCCTGATCAAATATTTCGGATTAACCGGCCTGGCGATCTCCTCCCTTATTTCGCTGACCATTTTCAACACCATCCGTTTTATTTTTATCTACCGCAAATTCGGCTTCCAGCCTTATACGTCAAAGAGCGCTTTGGCCCTGTTACTCGCGGGGATCTGTTACGTGCTGGTATACAATATCCCGCAGGCCGGGAATATTTTTGTGGATGCTACCATCCGTAGCCTGGTGTTTATTCTAATATTCGTTCCGCCCATGTACCTTTTTAAGATAGCACCGGATCTGAACGCCATCTTCTTAAGTAGAATGAATAAACTGCTGCGCAGAAATCATTAAATACTTTGGTATGGTAAAGAGGTAACCTTTGCTTCAGAATTAATATATTTACGCAGTTGGTGATTGTTCCTACTGGCGGAAACGATGACCGAAGTCTGGATTACGATGATTACTTTATATGCAAGCAACCGACCCTTATTTAACTTGTAATGGCTTACATAATTGACTTAAAAACCTTCACAGATAGAAGGGGAAATCTTACTGTCATAGAAAGAACGATCCCTTTCGATATCAAACGCATTTTTTACATCTACGGTGTCGACCAGTCGAGCAGAGGGGGACATCGTCACCATAAGACTTACCAGGCGGCTGTATGCCTGCGGGGTTCGTGCCGCATCTCCAACAACGACGGTATGGTGAAAACGGAATATTTACTGGACCGACCCAATCAGTGTTTGATCGTCGAGCCGACCGATTGGCATACCATGACCGACTTTATGCCAGATACCATATTAATGGTGTTAGCGTCTGAATACTTTGATGAAAAAGACTACATATTCGAGCCTTATGCCAACCGTTGAGTATGAAAATCTCGCAAAATCAAACCATCCCTTTTTCAACGAGTTTCGCGCCGCGTTCGAGCGGGTACTGGTCAGCGGCCGGTATATCTTACATGATGAGGTAGTTCAGTTTGAACATGAGTTTGCCAGGTACTGTGGTACGTCTGCCTGTGTGGGCGTTGCCAATGGGCTTGATGGTTTGACACTGGCATTAAATGCCTTGCAACTGCCAAAGGGAACGGAAGTACTTGTGCCTTCAAACACCTATATTGCTACCATACTTTCGATAATTCATAACGGGTTAATTCCTGTTACCGTTGAACCAGATATCAATACCTATAATATAGACCCGCTTAAAATAGAGGAAAAAATCTCCGGCAAAACAGGTGCGATCCTGGTTGTTCATTTATTTGGGAAGGTTTGTGAGATGGATGCTATCCTCGCGATCGCCGCGAAATATGATTTACGGATCGTAGAAGACTGTGCGCAGGCACATGGAGCCGGGCTGAAACATCAGAAGGCTGGCAGTTTCGGTGACATCGCAGCATTCAGTTTTTACCCGACTAAAAACCTCGGTGCTCTAGCCGATGCGGGTGCCGTTACGACCAGTGATGCAGCAATTCATTCCAGGCTGCTTCAACTTCGCAACTACGGTTCAACCATTAAATATTACAATGACATCATTGGTTTTAATTCGCGGCTGGATGAAATGCAGGCTGCATTCTTACGGATAAAACTGAAAAAACTGGATGATATAAACGGGCATAAAAGAAATCTCGCCCAACGTTACCTGCAAGGGCTTAAGCAAGATTTTATCCGGCCGGTTACCGATCCCAATCACCACGACGTCTTTCACATCTTTAACGTCCGGCATCCAAGAAGAGATGATTTGCGAAAGTATCTCTTCCAAAAGGACATTATGACCGAGATACATTACCCGGTACCTCCTCATAAACAACTATCGATGATCGGGATTCTCGATCACCAGCCTGCACCAATTGCATCAATGATCCATGTAACATCACTGAGCCTTCCTATCTCCTACTTTCATACAGAGGCAGACATCGACCGGGTAATCAACTGCATGAACGATTTTTAACAATGAATGCCGGGATCTTTTTTAGATCGCCCCATGTAAGCGTTGCTTTTCAAGGAATAACGCCAGTCCCTGCCGTTTCTCGGTATCCAGCCGGTACAGAATATACCGCGTGAAATAGGCATAGAGATCGAAGACCTCGTACGGGTTGTTTCGCACCACCGATGCGAGGTTGTCGAGCCCCAGCTGGTTGGCTTCGTTAAAACGTTCGATAAAATAAGTGGACAGCTTTTTACTGCTGATCCAGGCGGCAAAAACGAAGGGCAGACCGGTGTGTTTTTTCCAGGCTTCACCGAGGTCATAAATGAATGCAGAAATCTTGCGTTGTTGCAGCGCGCGGTCGCCGATTACAATAGCCGCCGTGGTTCCGCCGATCTGGTCGCGGAAGTCGGCTTTCGCATCCACTAACCGGGGCGTCACTCTCCAGTATTCCCGCAGCAGAATCCTGGCCAGGGCCACAGACGTGCGGCTCTGGTAATCGAGCAGCACGTGCGTCACTTCTTCGATCGGCACCTCGCTAAACAAACAAACGGACGCGACCTCACCATCCGCGCCGATGCAATAATCCGAGTTGATATAATAATCCTCCATCGCCGGTATCACCGCTACCGGAACCAGGCCGAGATCGATCTCGTCAGCCAGCAACATGCGGGCGATGCTGGCAGGATAATCAAAGATCAGTTCTATCTCGTCTTTCATCAGGCCCTGCTCGAAGCCATAGATCAACGGTTTTGTATTCAGGTAACTGACCGCGCCAACACGAATCTTATTAATCATAAGCTATCTAATTGTGCCACACCCGTAGCAACACATAGAAAGTGGAAACTGTTCCTATCTTTCCCGTTGCTTTCATTTATTTTTGCAAATGTACAGCGCGATTAAATATCGCGCGGTTTTAGTCTAATCAATCAACCCACGTCATGGAACTAACCACGCTTACCGCCATCTCACCTATAGACGGTCGTTACCGCAAGCAGGTACATCACCTGGAAGATTACTTCTCCGAATTTGCCCTGATGAAATACCGGGTACTCGTTGAAATCGAATACTTCCTGTTCCTTGCTGACAAGAACTTTTTTGACCTGGGTGCAAAACCGAAAAAATACCTCAGATCGATCGCTGATGATTTTAGCATCGAAGATGCCCGCCAGATTAAAGAGACCGAGAAAGTCACGAACCATGACGTGAAGGCGGTAGAGTATTTTTTAAAAAGCAAACTGGAAGAGGGCGGCGCGGAAGAAGGCAATGAATGGATCCATTTTGGACTCACCTCCCAGGATATCAACAACACGTCCATCCCGCTAAGCTGGAAACATGCCATAGAGATTGAATACCTGCCGCTGATTCTAAACCTCAATCAACAGCTCCTCATCCTCGCACAAAATTGGAAAAATATCCCGATGCTGGCGCGCACACACGGCCAACCGGCGAGCCCTACCCGGCTGGGCAAGGAGATTATGGTATTCGTTGAACGCATCCGCAACCAGGTGGAACAATTTATCCATATCCCCTTCACGGCCAAATTCGGGGGTGCCACCGGCAACTTTAATGCGCATCACGTGGCCTACCCGAAAAAAGACTGGGTGAAACTGGCCAACGAATTTGTAGAGCAACGGCTGGGTTTACAACGCCAGCAATTTACCACGCAGATCGAACATTACGATACCCTCGCGGCTCATTTCGACACCATGAAGCGGATCAATAATATCCTCATTGATTTCTGCCGGGACGTCTGGACCTACGTGTCCATGGAATATTTCAAACAAAAAATCAAGAAAGGCGAGATCGGGTCTTCGGCGATGCCACACAAGGTAAACCCGATAGACTTTGAAAACGCCGAAGGAAATCTTGGCATCGCCAACGCCTTGCTGGAGCACTTGTCTGCCAAATTGCCCATCTCCAGGCTACAGCGCGACCTCACGGACTCAACCGTGCTCAGGAATATCGGGGTGCCTTTTGCCCATACGATCATCGCCGTTAAATCCATCGAAAAAGGCCTGGGTAAATTATTGCTGAACGAGTCAAAAATAGAAGAGGACCTGGACAGCAACTGGGCCGTTATTGCTGAAGCCATTCAGACGGTGTTACGGCGTGAGAATTATCCTAAACCGTATGAGGCCTTAAAGGAGCTTACCCGGGGCAAAGAAAGGATCGATCAGCCGACCATTCATGCCTTCATCGATACGCTGAACGTACCGGCGGTTGTGAAGAAGGAACTTAAAAAGATCAGCCCGCAAAATTATACCGGAGTCGACATCGACTTCTGATGAACCGCTTTTTTCCACCAGAGCATTTTTCCGCGGCGCTCACTGAAAACAAAGCCATTTTTCTGCACGATGCGGATCGACGCCAGGTTGTCGTCATTTGTCTCCGCCAGCATGACGAATACATCGGACCTGCCCCTGGCCCATTCCAGCATGCCTGAAACGGCTTCGGTCATATAGCCCCGGCGTTCAAAGCCAGGCATGGTTCCATAACCGATTTCAATTTCACCATCCCGGTTCGGTATTCCTTTAAAACCCAGTTCAGCCACGATGGTATTCATGGACCGGTCGATCACCAGCCAAAATGTGTAGAAAAGGTAATTGCCGCTTTGCAAGTTCTTCATATTCGGCAGCGTGAACGTTTCCACCATCTCTTTTACATCTTTTGAAATAACCCGGTTTGTTTGGGTTAGACCAAACAAAATTTCCAATTGATTATCAGCCAGCAGATACTTCTTCAGTTCTGGATAATTTAACGGGAGGATGGAAAGCCGGGAAGTTTCAATCATAAAATATACTTTATATTTATAACACCCGGCAAACAAGAGTCTTGTATAGATTACCCGTTTAATTAAGTAATATAGTTATTTGTGGATTTCACTGGTAAAATGGAATTCAATGTCTGGATTATTGATCCGTTCTGTGTTTAAGAACCACTCACTCTGTGCCAGGTAAACCAGGTTGCCATCTTTATCGGTTGCAATATTTGACGATTTAAAGCGTGTAAATTCGACCAGCTTCTTCGGATCTGCACTCGTAATCCAGCAGGCCTTATAATAGGGAAGCGAGTTTAATTGTACCGAAGCACTGTATTCGTGCAGCAGGCGATACTGAATCACTTCAAATTGTAACTCACCCACGCAGCCGATGATCTTCCTGTTGCCGCCGAACTGGGTAAACAACTGCGCTACTCCTTCATCGGTCAACTGCAACAATCCTTTCTCCAACTGCTTGGTTTTCATGGGGTCTTTATTGACCACTTCTTTAAATATCTCCGGCGAGAACGACGGAATACCGGTAAAATAAAAGTCTTCTCCCTCCGTCAGCGTATCACCGATTTTAAAGTTCCCGGTATCGAAGAGCCCGATTACATCGCCTGGAAATGCCTCTTCAATCACATCTTTATCACGTGCCAAAAAAGTATATGGATTGCTAAACCTCACCGCTTTATCTAATCTTACATGATGAAAATATTTATTTCGTTCAAAGCGTCCGGAGCACACGCGTAGAAAGGCGATTCTGTCCCGGTGTTTTGGATCGAGGTTCGCATGGATCTTAAAAATAAAGCCACTGAATTTGTCTTCGTTGACGTCTAGCATTCGCAAGGAAGTCTCCCTGCTTCTCGGCACCGGTGCGATACGCACAAACGTGTCCAGCATTTCCTTGACACCGAAGTTGTTAACGGCGCTGCCAAAAAATACAGGTCCTACGTTACCGGCCAGGTACTCTTCGGTGTTTAGCGGGCCATGGACACCGTCGACCAGTTCCACATCTTCCCGCAAGGTAGCTGCGTCGCGTTCGCCCAGTTTCTGGTCCAGCATGCCATCCGCGAGGTTGCTGATGTTTACGACGTCTTCGTCGATCGCCTTGGTATTGGCGGTAAAGAGGACCAGGTTCTTCTCATAGAGATTATAGACTCCTTTAAATTCCTTGCCGCTGTTGATCGGCCAGGTCATCGGATGCAAAGGCAGATTTAGTTCTTTTTCCACTTCTTCCAACAGGTCGAAGCGATTTTTGCCATCCCGGTCGAGTTTGTTGATAAAGACGATCACCGGCGTATTACGCATGCGGCAGACTTCCATCAACCGGCGCGTTTGCGCCTCTACACCATTTACACTGTCGATAACGAGTATGACGCTGTCGACGGCGGTGAGGGTGCGATAGGTGTCTTCTGCGAAGTCTTTGTGCCCCGGCGTGTCAAGCAGGTTGATAAGATGTCCCTGGTATTCGAAGCTCATGACAGATGTCGCGACGGAGATACCGCGTTGCCGTTCGATCTCCATGAAATCGCTGGTAGCATGTTTTTTTATCTTGTTGCTTTTAACGGCGCCGGCGGTTTGAATCGCGCCTCCGAACAGCAGTAATTTTTCGGTAAGCGTGGTTTTACCCGCATCGGGATGGGAAATGATCGCAAAGGTTTTCCGCTTGTTGATCTCGTTGGTATACTTCATAATTGAGTGCGTGAAGGTACGTGATCGCCGTGCGTTTTCAAAAAAGGGGACGGGGTGAGCGTCGTGTCAATCAAC
>JBBSSY010000043.1:0-11127 GCA_038241595.1 Chitinophagales bacterium
CCCACCAAAAAAAGCGGCAACAAAATCACCAGGACGCCCACCAAAAAAAGCGGCAACAAAATCACCAGGACGCCCAGCAAAAAAGGCAGCCGCTAAATCAGCTCCAGCCAAAGCGCCAACCAAGAGCAGTCCGAAGTCAGGCGGTTCAAAAGGAACTGGAACAAATAAACTGGGGGTTAAAAACTCACTCGTTAACAATATTAATGCGAAAAAAAGCAAGGGTACGTCGAATAGCAAGAAGGATTCTACCGTGTCAAAAAAGTCTTTTAAGAACCTGAAGACTGATTGGGGAAAGAAAAAATAGATAGTTTTCCAGGATTATGGAGTGAACGTACCCTGTCAGCGCGGCTTCAACCTGGGGTAATGAATTGCCCATGGCCAAGACGACGGTCAATTAATTTGAAGCTGTCACAGGTAATTTCTATATCCTGTCGCACAAGAAAGCTCTTTAATCAACGCCCGATGTTCGCGAAATGCCCGGAGGTATAGCCGGTAGTTTGGCATATTGTGCGTTGATTAATTTTGTTTCAATGAATTGATGGACACGCAGGTTTACTTTAAGAGTCTTTAGACAATGCCATTTTCATTTTCACCCAGCCTCGCCAGTTCGCCTTCATCCAGGTCGTCATTCGGGCTGTGAATACTCAGGTCTGCATCCTTTTCTATATCAGATTCCGCCTGTTCATGTGCGGCCGCTACGTTTTCAGATGTGCTGGTCGTCGGGTTCTGTGCGTCAACAGGGGCAGCTGCAGCATCTGATCCTGTTTTTTTATCTTTTACCTCTTGCATAAAATGTGGTTTTACTGGCAAAGCATAAAATCATATGCCAATCATTGAGCTAAATTAATTGTGTACCATGACATCGATCCATGCGATTGTTATTACAAAACCGGGGGAACCGAACGTTCTTGAACTTCAAACAAGGGAAATTGCCGACCCGCAGGCAGGCGAAGTGCTGATCGAAGTTCATGCAGCCGGTGTTAACAGGCCGGATGTTTTGCAAAGAAAGGGTTTGTACCCGGTACCTTCCGGACAGCCTGCAGACATTCCGGGGCTGGAAATAGCCGGTATTATAATTAAATGTGGCGCATCGGTTGACAGATGGAAAGTGGGCGACCACGTTTGCGCGTTAGTGGGCGGAGGCGGTTATGCTACTCATGCACTGGCTGACGGCAGGCATTGCCTGCCAATTCCAGTTGACTGGACCTTCGTGGAAGCTTGTACGTTGCCGGAAACAGTATTTACGGTATGGCACAACGTTTTCCAACGTGGTCACCTGGCCCCGGGTGAAAAATTGCTGGTGCACGGGGGAAGCAGCGGCATTGGCATAACGGCCATCCAACTGGCAAAGGCATTGGCGAGCCCGGTAGTTACTACTGCGGGCACAGATGAAAAATGCAGCGCCTGTTTGGCACTTGGTGCTGAACAATGTATTAATTATAAAAATGAAGATTTTGAAGCGGTGTTTAAGCACAAAACCATTGATGTGATCCTCGACATGATTGGAGGCGATTATATTCCAAAGAACCTGCGACTATTGCGGGACGATGGACGCCTCGTTTTTATCAACGCGGTAAAGGGCGGGAAGTTTGAATTTGATGCGCAGCAACTGATGCAACGGCGGTTAACAATTACTGGTAGTACACTGCGTGGCCGTAGTGCTGACTTCAAGGCTGATTTAACAGCAGAGATTGAAGCAAAGGTCTGGCCCCTAATTTCAGCAGGTAAATTTGTACCCGTGGTGTACCGGGTATTTGAACTGGCAGATGCCGCTGCCGCGCATACGCTGATGGAAAGCAGTGAGCATATTGGCAAGATCGTTTTGGAGGTAAAAACAGGTCATTAAAAAACACATATAATTAAATTTCCTTTCCTAGCACTTCCATCATGTCTTCGCCTGCTTTAACCCGGATGGTATTTGTCTGGGCAGGCGCTGCCCCTGCAGATAATAGCAGGAGTATCGTATACATCGTCATCTTCATGTTTCAATTTTGTCTTAAGATAATATTACAACATCTAAGATGAGTGCCGTTCGCGCAGGCATTTGACGACATAAGTATTATTTGGAATAATCGTATCCCCAGTTTTTTAGCGAATAAGTCCACCGGCTATCTTCCAGCTCGCCAGAAGGTTTTTGTGCCTTGTGGCGACTGATGTAACTGATTACCCGTTTCATCTGGTGGTAGTCGTCATCGGTAAGATCCGCCTTTCGTGTACCCAGGATGTCCACGATCATTTTTCCTGACTTATGGCCGATTGCTTCACCATCCCCGCTATCCTGGCCGGTTGATTTCGACGCTTCGGTTTTTAAGCCATTTTTTAAGTTCGCCTGCGGTCATATTGACCAGTTCTTTAAAATGTTTGTAAGTCTCTTCAAGTTCTTCTTTTTCCATCTTGATATATTGAACTGTTTACGCCAATCGCTGTCAGGATTGATTTTGCAACAATTATTCCCTGTCGTGCAGCAGTTATGCTTCGATGGCATTCTTACCGGTTATTGCAATTTTCTCGCAAGTATCACCGGCAGTTTAAACTTTTTAGTATTTCCCTTCAGGTTAAAAATATCAGCGATCAGTACATACACACCCATATTCAGCGCGCTATTTTTCTCATTGAGCCCATCCCACCTGAAATACCCCTGGATGCCGCAGATTGCGTTGCGTGTAAGAAATCTTACCGGGCGGCCGTTTGAATCAAAAATAGTGAGGTTACACACGTATCCTTGTTCCGGGAAATGATACGTGATCGTGACAAAATCATCCCTGCCGTCATTATCCGGCGAAAATACAGCGGGCCCGAGTGAAATGGCCGCATCAGCCATTGCGTCTGCCTTGTATTGCGAATTCTGGTAACCCGGGGTGCCGTACCCATAGCTAGTGGCCGCCGAATGCCAGTTGCCTGCATCCTGGGTGGGCTTGTCAAAATCTATTCTTTCCAGCGCTACGCCCGACGGGTCGTCGATCAACTTAAATTGCCAGTGCGCATCATACCGCAGCTCATCGATGACCACACCCTGTTCATTTAGTATCACCGCACTCCCCCGGTCGTCGGGCATCGATGGCAATGCGTTTACTTCAATAATCGCATCGGGCTGTTTTGGATTATAGAAATTCTTCACGTTGGTGCTGCGCTCTGTCAGCGCGACGTAATCACCCGGGAACAATGGGTAATCGTAGGGTGTGCATTGTTTGGGTGGATTCAGTGTTCCACCGGATGCCCGGTTTGTCAAAAAAAGTTGTTTGAGGGAAACGGTCTTCCTGCTGCGATTGTAAAACTCTATATAGTCTGCGCCATCGCCTACCGGGTTAAACATAATCTCATTGATAACGACATCTCCGGGACCGGAGGGCCGGCCCAGTGCAGCACGCACGTCGTTGACTGGCACCATCCGGTTGCCGCTGCAGTCTGCCAGGTCTTTTACAGACACCTGGTAAATTTTTTCGTCTTGTAGTTCACTGCCCAACGTTAGCAATACTTCTGTAAAGAGCGGTGCAACCGGTGATGCGCTGATTGCCGGCCCTATTCCATTACTTATTGTAAAAGCACTGGCCGTAGATGCCTGCAGGCTGTCCAGCGGTTCATCAAAAAAAAGGCTGATGTGGCTGGCATCAGCAGCGTACGCACGCTGGACGCGTGGAGGCATTACATCTTTGTTGATTCCGTTGACGGCGTTTATTTTCCCCGGGCTGCCTCCTATGGCAGCGGTGCTGGCCTGCCAGTTGTTTGCGCCGCACGGGTTGTTTGGGTCCGTCATTTCCAGCGACCAGCCGCCTTCGCTTTTAACCGCATTCCGGTACCAGCTTTTACTGTATAAAAGCGCATGTACCAGTTTGCCATCCTTTGAACGAAGGCTAAGTAACTCACCGTCATTATCGAGTGAAGGAAAATTGGCAAGCCCAAGCGCTGACCCGAAAGGGGTAAACCGCGCCAGCGAAGCGGTGCTGCACAGAACAACAAAACTATCCGGTTGTAGCACAAAATTGGTGCGAACCGTTGCTGTTGAGGAATTATCCTGGATCGTCCACCCGTTCAAATTCACCGGCATCGTGGACACATTCTTTAGTTCGATAAATTCCGCTTCCGGCAATCCGCCATGTAAAACAGCTACAGGTGTTGGATCCGCCATCAGTTCATCCATGACAACGGCATGCGTGGGTTGGGCCGAAGCACATGAGCCACTCATCAAACCCATCAGCAACAAAAATTCTTTCATGTTGCTAAAATAGCCAGCCGTAGTGGCAGCAGGCAGGGTGATTACACAATCAAACACTTGTTTTTTAACGGTAATTGAATGTCGCCGTAATTATTTGTCAGTCTATTATTTTTAAGTCATTAAATAATTTTTGGAAGATAAATATTGATTGTTACTTTTGCGCCTCATGCAATTCAACGAGACAAAGACCAAACAAATTAAGAAACGACTTTTCCCATGGGAAGCCGCCTGATTGTTTGTATGTCAATATAACCAAGAGCCTTCCCAAAACGGGAAGGCTTTTTTGTTGTGCGGGCATCGGGTAAGCGTTGTTGACATGTTGCACAATTAAAAGACAGATAAATCAAATAAAACCAACAAACAATGAAAGTCGCAGTTGTAGGAGCCACCGGACTGGTAGGTTCTAAAATGTTGCAGGTTTTGGCGGAGCGGAATTTCCCCATCACCGAACTTATTCCCGTTGCCTCGGAAAGGTCGATCGGTAAGGAAGTAACGTACAAAGACAAACAGTACAAAATCGTAAGTGCCGACGATGCCATTGCCATGAAGCCGGATGTAGCCCTGTTTTCTGCCGGTGGCAGTACCTCGCTGGAGTGGGCCCCTAAATTTGCGGCAGCCGGTATAACGGTGATCGACAACTCCAGTGCCTGGCGCATGGATCCTACCAAGAAACTGGTGGTTCCGGAGATCAATGCGGATGCCTTAACAGCTACTGACAAAATCATTGCAAACCCCAACTGTTCCACCATCCAGATGGTGGTGGCTTTGAACCCGCTCCATGAAAAATATAAAATCAAAAGAATCGATGTGTCCACGTACCAGAGTGTCACCGGTACCGGCGTTAAGGCAGTGAACCAGCTGATGAACGAACGTAATAAAGTGGACGGAAAAATGGCTTATAAATACCCGATTGATCTAAACGTGATCCCCCAAATCGATGTGTTTCTAGATAATGGATATACGAAGGAAGAAATGAAAATGGTGAATGAAACGCGCAAGATCATGCGCGACGACTCCATCCGGGTAACGGCCACTACGGTACGCATCCCCGTTATGGGGGGTCACAGCGAGAGTGTGAACGTGGAATTTGAACATGATTTTGACCTGGCCGAGATAAAAACAATCCTGGAGCATTCACCCGGTGTTGTTATTGAAGACGACCTGGCCAACCAGCAATATCCTATGCCGATGAATGCCCATGAAAAAGATGAAGTATTTGTAGGCAGACTGCGCAGGGATGAATCGCAGCCCAATACCCTCAATATGTGGATCGTGAGTGATAACCTGCGCAAAGGTGCCGCCACAAACGCGGTGCAGATTGCAGAGTACCTGATGGGCCAACATTTATTGTAAGATGATTTGCTGGAGAGCCTGTAGGTTGAAACACCTGCAGGCTTTTTTATTCTATAGACCGATTGATAAAACGCAGCAGCGGTTGTAGTGCACCGAAAGACAGGGTGACTTTTTTCAACAAATCTTTTGACGCCAGTTCCTCATCTGTAACGGGACGAATTGCAATCCAGCTTTTTAATTTAAGGTCTGCCGCCGCCGGGTTGTCTTTTTCATATTCCTTTGGTGTATTTACCAGGCTATATTCTGCACTGCGGTCAAGATCTTTGTAGACGCCGACGAATTTTTTTGACGTGATGATATCACTGAACTCTTTAAAGCAATAGTCAATTTCCTGCCTGATCTTTTTTACATCTGCCGGTTCCGGCATCCAGATGCCGCCACCTACAAAGCTTTTGCCTGGTTCGATGTGAATGTAGTAGCCTGCGAACGGAGACTTTTTACCGCCCCTGGACAGCGATGCGCCCATATTGCTTTTGTAAGGGGATTTGTTTTTTGAAAAGCGTACATCGCGGTTGATGCGGAACATACACTGTTTTGCAACAAGACCCGCCAGGTCATCGTCCTGCGGGGCATAACGCACAATGACTGAATTGATGAAGTCTTCAAAGTCGTTTTTTGCCGCTTCATAATCCTCCCGGTGCGATTCGAACCAGGGTTTATTATTATTTTTCTGTAAGTTTTGAAGAAACCTAATGGTGTTCGGTTGTAGCATACCGTGGTAGTCGTCGCCTGGCTTGCAGGCGGACTCTATTAGAATTGGTAAATGGATGATTATCGGATACGTATCCGCTGCCGGGGCGGCTGATAAGTATGTTCGTGTCACTATAAAAAATGAAAGTCTTTATGAGACCTTGCTCCAATTTTCACCGCTCTTGATGCGATAAAGCGTCATTTCGCTTACGCCATATTTAACGGCCAGCTGTTTAATGGTAATCGTCCGGTTCTTGCTGGCAAGAATTTTTTTAATGGCTTTTACTTGTGCCGCAGTGAGCTTTAAACCAACCGTGCGATTGGCCTGTACTTCTTTGTACGCTTTCTTTGCCGGGCTATTTTGCTGGTGATCGATCATCTCTTCCAGGTTGGCCCATTTAAGGTTCTTTACCGAATTGTCTGTTTTCTGGTGATTGTTGTGAATAACATACTTATTTTTCGAAGATGGTTTCTTCAGAAATAATTTGGCTATTTCACGGTGGATGTACAAAGTGCCGTTGTTACCCGGCCGGTGTAAATTGAGGGTCTTGTAACCGGTAGTAATGGAGCCATTGAGGAGTTTGCCATCCTGGAGCACATCATCGGTATAACTCGCAACCCGTCCGTGGGTAGACAAACTGTACTTTTTGCGAAGTTCTTTCCAGCCGGAAAAGTGCAAAGGTTTCCAAACTTCGCCATTGAGTTTTTTTATCATCAATTGCTTTTTTTTAAAGTTACGCAAAAGAAATACCAATTATAATTATTCCCACAAATCATTTTACACCTACAAGCTCAAGAAATTCTGCTTCGTTTATTATACGGATCGTCTGGATCTTTTTTGCTTTCTCAAACTTGGAACCGGCGTCTTCACCTACCACCAGGTACTGTAGCTTGCTACTAACGCTGCCGAGTATGCTTCCTCCTTTTTGTTCTACCATTTCTTCTGCATCGCTGCGTTTAAGTGTGGGCAATGTTCCGGTAAAAAGGAAGCTAAGACCCGCGAGGTTGCCTGCCTTGATCGCCTGTTTTTTCTGGTTGGTAAGATTCACCCCCAGGCCCTCGAGTTTTTCCAACACATTCAGGTTATCCGCATTGCTGAAAAACTCAAAGATGCTGTTCGCAACTTTAATGCCGACATCATCAAGTGTCTGAAGTTGTTCCAGGGAATAGTCTTTAAAATCAAGGATATGACTGACTACATTGGACAAGGTCTTCGCGGTATTCTCCCCTACGTAGCGGATTCCAAGTGCATAAATCAGCCGGTGTAATGGTTGGGACTTAGACGCGTCAATGGCCGTTTTGAGGTTGGTAACCGACTTCGGGCCGAAGCCTTCCATGCCACCGATGTCATCAAACGGTAATGCATAAATGGAGGGAATGTTTTTCAGGTAGCCAAGCTCGTAAAACTTGCGCACGTTCGACTCGCCAAAACTTCGTATATCCATGGCATTCTTGCTTACGAAATGAATGATACGCTCAACCACCTGCGCCTTGCAGTTCACATTTACACAACGCCAGACGGCTTCTCCCTCGGGCTTAAATAGTTTGTCATGACAGACCGGACAGTCTACAGGAAACTTTATCACGGTTTCTTCGCCAGTTCTCAATTCGGGGAATGGTTTCACGATATAGGGAATCACATCGCCCGCTCTTTCCACAAGTACCTTGTCGCCAATCATGAGGTCTTTCTCGCGAACGACATCTTCATTGAATAAGGAGATAGACGTAACCGTTACGCCACCTACTGAAACGGGTTCGATTTTACCAACGGGGGTTATCGATCCTGTTCTCCCTACCTGGAAATCTACTTTTATCAGCGTACTGGTCGCCTGTCGCGCCTTGAATTTATAGGCGATCGCCCAGCGGGGATGATGGGTGGTCATGCCGAGTTTTTCCTGGAGCAGCACATCATTCACTTTTACCACGAGGCCATCGATCTCGTAAGGCATGTCATCGCGGCCCGATTCAAACCCGGGTGTATGTGCGATTACGGCATCGATGCCCGTGAATACTTTCATTTCCTTCATGGGGCTTCGGAAGCCGATGTCCCAAAGCATCTTGAGGGTGCCGGCATGGGTGGCGAGAGCGGGATGGAGGGAACCGGGCGTGAAGTTCGCCGGTACGCCACTTCCGTCCACGGCTATGCGCTTTCCGTCGAGGGTGGTGTAATAACTCACGTGGTAGAAGAACGCTTCGAGGTTCCGTCGTTTTACCTCGTTCGGATCCTTGATGCGCAGCGACCCCGAGGCGGCATTGCGCGGGTTGGCAAACGGGGCAAGGCCCTGCGTGGCCAGCTGCTCATTGTACTTTTTAAAGTTCTTTTTATTCATCAGCACTTCACCGCGTATTTCGATCTGGTAGATGCCGTAGTCTGAAAAACGTGCCGACAGTGGAACAGAGCCGATCTGCCTGATATTGGTGGTGATGTCGTCACCTTCCACGCCATTGCCGCGGGTAGCCGCGCGCGTTAGCAGGTCGTCTTCGTAGATCACCGAAATACTGGCGCCGTCGAATTTAGGCTCCGCGCAGTATTCCATCACCGCCAGGCCGCTCAGGTCGCGGCACTTGCGATCCCAGTCGTTGAGGTCGTCTGCATCATAGGAGTTCTGCAGGGAGAGCATCGGTACCAGGTGCTGAACCGTGGGGAAGTCTTTTGTTAAACCCTTCGCGACACGCTGGGTGGGCGAAGTGCTGTTGACCAGTTTGGGATTGTCTCTTTCGAGCTTCGTGAGGGCCGTAAAAAGCTGGTCATATTCAACATCCGCGATCAGCGGTTCATCCATTATATAATAGCGATATTCATGAAAGCGCAGTACGTCGCGCAACAGGTCTATATCAGCGGCAGGCACTGTGTCGGGCAGTTTTTTGAGCAAGGTTTTAGTCAATCGCTCCAGATCCTTAATCTTGTCGTTTGAGTACATGTGTAATAGTTTGATGCTGGTGAGCAGTATCGGGGAGATTTTGTACGGTAATTCAAGTGGTCACGAAGTTCAGGCAATACTATGTCTTGTAAAATAATAATTAATAGTAAATTTAATGCTGAAACTATGCTGGTCACTCAAACCAGTACAAAATCTGCCATATATGAAACAAACAGCTGACGCCACCCGCCCGTTCGATCTTGCTAAAAGGAACAATATTAATACCGGTTTGGAAAAGCTGGATGACAATGTCCGGATCGGGATCTCGGTAGACTGTGTAATCTTTGGCTTCGATGAAAATGAATTAAAAGTATTGCTTATCAAATGCGATCTAAAAAAGTTTGAAGGCAAATGGTCTTTACTCGGTGACCTGGTGAACACCAATGAAGACGTTGAGCAGGCCGCCTACCGCATTTTGCACGAACGTACAGGACTCGACGATCTTTACCTCGAGCAGGTTCGGACGTTTGGTGAGGTGAGTCGTCACCCGGCCGCGCGGGTGATCACCATTGTATATTGTTCGCTGATCAATATACAGCACCACAAACTTGGCATTTCAGACAATGAATTACACTGGCATCCAATCAGCAGCATTTCCGAAATGGCCTTCGACCACCAAAAGATCTTGCATGTTTGTTACAACTGGCTGCAAAAAAGGATACAGGAGCACCCCCTCGGTTTACAATTACTGCCGAAAAAGTTTTCCCTGCGCGAGTTGCAGAATATGTATGAAGCCATCCTGGACGCCAAACTGGACCGCCGCAACTTCCGCAAGAAATTTTTCTCCATGGATCTGCTGATTGATACGTCGGAGTTTGAAACGGATGTTCCGCACCGGCCGGGCAAGTTGTACGGGTTTAATTACGACAAGTATGAAAAAACGGAGCGGAAGAAGTGGGTGGGGATTGATTTTTAATGCTCAGCTTGGTCTTAACCCCCAAGGATCACTAAAGTGTATAACCTCTGCCTTATTTTTGGATAATCTATTGAACGTATTTACTCCCTAACAATTAAATGACAAAATTTTCGTTGCTGGTTTAACAAAATATTTTGTTATAATAACAAAGAATTTATATTTGCGTACCATGTACACATTTTTGAAATCTTTACCGGCTATATCAGCCCGTTGGCACCATGTAGGGATCGACATACAGTTTTGCGTGGTGAAATCTTTTCAGCCGTGCAGCTTTATGTTTAAATCGACTGCCCTGTAAATCGGTTTCAAGAATGAAAGTGGAAAGTGAATTAAAGATTACGCTTAAACTTACTTACGTTTTAAACGATTGCTTATGAAAATGTATCGACTCCTGGCGGCGCTAGCCGTCCCTTTCCTATTATTGCTTTCACAACCCTTACTGGCGCAGACAAAAGTTGTTACCGGCAAAGTCATTGACTCTTCCGGTATGGGTGTGTCCGGTGCTACCGTACAGGTTAAGGGAGGACGGGGGGCAGTTCAAACAAATGCGGAAGGAACTTACTCCATCACAGTTAGCCCAACTGCATCTACTCTTGTTATAACATCCGTTGGCTTTGATGCAGAAGAGGTGTCGATCAGCAATAAAACTACCGCAGACGTAACCCTGAGTTTTTCAAATGACGCGTTGAACGAAGTGGTCGTGGTAGGCTATGGCACGGTACGAAAGAAAGACCTTACTGGTTCTGTCAGTTCGGTACAGGCTAAGGACTTTAATCGCGGTCAGATAAACTCACCCCAGCAGCTGTTGCAGGGCAAGGTTCCCGGTCTTCAGATCACCAATAGCAGTGGACAGCCGGGTGGAATTACCGTAGTGAAAATCAGGGGTAATAACTCTATCAGGGCAGGTAACTCCCCGTTATATGTTGTAGATGGCGTTCCACTAGACGGGCGTTCGCCAAGACCAGGCTTCAGCGCTTCTGGGGTAGGACAAACACCGGGAGGTGATCCACTTACTTTTATCAATCCTTCAGAAG
>JBBSSY010000044.1:0-10964 GCA_038241595.1 Chitinophagales bacterium
ATTTTGATAAAGCCTTCCTGCAAAAGATCTTCCGCATCACTCGTGTTGTTTGAGTAACGCAGACATACGGCGTACATTTTTGGGGAAAACCGGTGATACAATGCATGCTGCATCCGGCTGTCCCTGGCGATACATCCTTTTATTAAGTCGTGTTCACTGGTATTTTGGTTGCTTACGATTTTCACTGACTGGTTTTTGCATGACCCCTCTGCACATGCTGCCGCTGTTGCAAAAATATTACCAATTTGTCACACGCTTTGCTGCGATGGCTGAACCGTCCTTTTTCTGCCAGGCTCATTTCTGCAAAAGTTCTCGTTTCGTGATCTGGTATAAATACAGGGTCGTACCCAAAGCCAAGACCGCCGGAAGCTTCATGCGTAATAGTGCCTTCGCAAACCCCTTCAAATGTATACGCTTTATCATCTATGCGGAGCGAAATAACCGTGCAAAACCGGGCGGCTCTATTTTGAATTCCATCCATTTCCATTAAAAGTTTTGACACGTTTTCTTCAGCACTTGCGCGTTCACCCGCATACCGGGCACTTTTTACCCCGGGCTCGCCCGCCAGGGCGGCTACCTCGAGTCCGCTGTCTTCGCTGAAACAATCTTTGCCTGTCAGCGCACAAATTGCTCTTGATTTTTCTGCCGCGTTTTCCGCCAGGGTTTCAAAAGGTTCCGGGATCTCTATGGTAATACCCGCTTCTTTTAACGAAACAATGTGTACATACGCTCCTGCCGCTGCTTTCATCTCTTCTACTTTGTGCGGGTTATTCGTGGCAAAAATCAATGTTGTCATCGCATCGTTACGATTATAGGGTAAATAATGATTTCAGACAGGTCCATAATTTTCCTTTATTCGCCTTGCTGTCTGTGCTGCCGGTATCGAACACCTCAAGGGTGGGGGCGGTTAACACCTTCCGTCCGTCCGCATCCGCGCGCTCGTATTCCTGGAAGTTAAAGATATTGGCCAGTGACGGATGATTGCCGAAAATAAGGATGGTAGCCGGTTTCATTAGCTCGAACAAATGGGTGGGTTCAAATTTTCCGGCGCCGGTATTAACCAGTGCAGTGTCGTCGATTGCGAGCCCACAAGCCTTCAGGATACTGGAGAGTAGTTCAAGTTGCTTTTTAGGAAGATATATTTCATTGGGGTAATTAACAAGTACCAGGATGTTTTTTGCATTTTTCCCAAGATGCGGCATTGAAGTGATTTTAACACTGGGCTTGCCCATGGGAGCCAGTTTTGCTGGCTCCCCGGAAGGAACCTGAACAAGTGTTGATTTGAACAGTGCCGCGATCGCGTAATCCGGTAATTCAATATTGTTTATCCCCATATATAATTGGTTGATGCTGCCCAAAAACGCCTGGTTTAAATGACTGATTTGCCTCCTGGTGCTCCGCCCGTTTTTGCCACCAGCAATTTTGTTTGTTTCTTTGCAGCAAATCTAATTATTATGATTGCGACGCACGGGATAAATATTACCAAAGTTGAAAGGAGCAAGTTGCATGACATTCCTTTAGACAAGATTCCATTTGGGAAATATTTTACCGATCACATGCTGGAAGCGGATTTTGAGGATGGTGAATGGAAAAATGTCGAGATTAAGCCTTACCAGCCCTTGTTGTTGAGTCCTTCTCTGGCAGCACTTCACTATGGCCAGGCTATTTTTGAAGGGATAAAAGCCTATAAAGACGAGGACGGCAACGCGTCCTTATTCCGTCCACATGATAATTTTAAACGGTTTAACCGGTCTGCCGAGAGAATGCAGATGCCGGTAGTTCCGGAAGAAATTTTTATGGAGGGCATGAAAATACTGGTCAACCTGGACAAAAACTGGATTCCTGCAAAAGAAGACCACGCGCTGTACATTCGTCCGTTTATGTTTAGCAGTGACGAAGTGATTGGCGTAAAACCATCCGATAATTACAAATTCCTGATAATTTTAAGTCCGACCGGTCCTTACTACGCAACCCCGATGCGCATATATGTAGAAGAGCAATTCACCAGGGCTACACCTGGTGGTATCGGCTTCGTTAAAGCCGCCGGAAATTATGGAGCCAGTATGCATCCTACGGCCGAGGCGAGAAAAAAAGGTTTTGACCAGGTATTGTGGACTGATGCGCTTGAACATAAATATGTACAGGAGATCGGTACAATGAACGTATTCTTTATTATCGGAGACAAGGCCATTACGCCGGATCTTGAAAATGGGACCATCCTGGACGGTGTGACACGCAGTAGCGCCATAACTGTCTTAAAAGAAATGGGTTTAACTGTGGAAGAACGCAGTCTACACATTGACGAAGTGATCCAGGCCCACAAAAATGGAAACTTAAATGAAATTTTCGGAACCGGCACGGCCGCTACTATTTCGCTCATCAAAGAACTGAAATACAAGGACTATTCGATGAAATTTGAAGTAGAAAATTGGGAGATCGCTTACGAGTTAAAAAAAAGAATCGATGACATTCGCAATGGCAGGGTACCTGACCGATTTGGCTGGTTGTGGAAAATCTAAATGAATTCAATAAAAATCCCTTTTTTTTCTATTTATTTTTCATTTTACAATTGATAACCTTACCTTTGCCGTCCAAAATAAAAGGGTCGAATGCCTACAATCCAACAATTAGTTCGTAAAGGAAGAGAAATAATCCGGGCCAAGAGTAAATCGAGAGCGCTGGATGCCTGTCCGCAAAGACGTGGTGTATGTACTCGTGTATATACTACTACGCCAAAGAAGCCTAACTCTGCATTGCGCAAGGTTGCCAAGGTGCGTCTTACAAATAAAATCGAAGTCATCGCTTATATTCCAGGTGAAGGTCACAATCTCCAGGAACACTCTATCGTGTTGATCCGTGGTGGTCGTGTAAAGGATCTTCCAGGTGTCAGGTACCATATCGTACGTGGAAGCCTTGATACTGCCGGAGTAAAGGACAGGAAAAAAAGTCGGTCAAAATACGGTACCAAAAAGGAAAAAGCAGGCGCGAAAGCACCAGCGAAAAAATAATATTTAACGGGGTCAGTTGATTCGAGTTGCCTGCCAGGGATAACTCATCATCCGGATTCATACTTATAACAAGTGATTTTATGAGGAAGGCACAAGCAAAAAAATTACCACTCGCACCTGATGCAAAGTACAATGACAAACTGGTTACCCGGTTCGTTAACAATGTAATGTGGCAGGGAAAGAAAAGCGGCGCGTTTAGTATTTTCTACGATGCGCTGGATAAAGTGTCTAAACAAACCAATGAAGACGGTTACGAAATATGGAGAAGGGCCCTTGCCAATGTTACCCCGGCGGTCGAAGTAAGAAGTCGCCGTATTGGTGGTGCAACGTTTCAGATCCCTGCGGAAGTTCGTCCTGACAGGAAGATTTCCCTGAGCATCAAATGGCTGGTTCGTTTCAGCCGGGAAAGAAATGGCCGAAGCATGGCAGATAAGCTTGCCAATGAAATTATCGCAGCAAGCAAAGGTGAAGGTGGCGCTTTCAAAAAGAAAGAAGATACACACCGCATGGCGGAAGCAAACAAGGCATTCTCGCACTTTAGAATTTAGTCTGCTCATCAGTCAAAATAATTTGCCACTCTTTTTTAAGAGTGGCTTTTTTTATTTAGTAACTTCCCGACTCATTTAATACACTTTTATGATAACAAGACTTTCCTTTTTAAAACAATCTGCGCTGTTTTCTTCTGCATTATTTGTTAAACCTGCTTCTCTGCTGTTGAAAACAAATAAGATCGGACTTGGTCTGTATACCCTCAGAAATGAATTGTCGAAAGATGTAACCGATACCCTGACGAAGGTCAAAAAGCTCGGCTATACCGATGTTGAAACCTTTGGCTTTAATGGTAAGTTCTGGGGCATGACATCTTCAGAATTATCCAAACTGCTGAAGAGCCTGGGACTGGTGAGTACCAGCGGCCACTATTTCCCGGCGGAAAGTTTCCTGGAACCCAACTGGAAGGAAAAGTGGAAGCCTGCTATTGAAGCTTCGGTTACCCTTGGTCAGGAATATATCGTTGTGCCTTACATGGGTGCCACCTTTCGAAGTATCGAAAACTATAAGAAGTTTGCCGAGGCCTTTAACCAAGCAGCGGTACTTTGTAAAAAAAGCAATCTCACATTTGCCTATCACAACCATAATTTCGAATTTGAAAATCAGGGTGGCCAGAATGGATTTGATATCCTCATGAAGACCGATCCAATAGTAAAATTTGAAATGGATATTTACTGGGTACGGTTTGCCAGCCAGGATCCTATCGCTATTATGAAGGCGCATCCGGGCCGGTTCCCATTATGGCACGTCAAGGATATGGATAAAACGGAGAAAAAATCGTTTACCGAAGTGGGCAACGGGGTCATAGACTTCAAACAAATATTCGACATCGCAAAGATGTCGGGCATGAAACATTTTTATGTTGAACAGGATCAGTCTCCCGGCTCACCTTTTGATAGCATCGCACAAAGCATTGCTTACTTGAAAAAATCTGTACTTATTAAATAACAACTGTTAATACAGGTGTTGGCATGAATGCGCTGAGATAATAAAAAACCCGCCATAAGCGGGTTTTTTATTATCTGAACGTAAATAAAAATTTATAGTTCCTTGATCTTCAGGTTACGAAACCACACCATACTACCATGCGATTGCAAAGCAATCCTGCCTTTTTTGGTTTTGGCAAAACCAGCCATTGATTTGAACTTGCTTTTGGCCACCATCTGGTTCCAGTTGTCGTCCCACATAGTGGTTGAAACAACATTCACGCCGTTCAGAAACAAGTCAAGCTTTCCATTATTGAGTATGATCTCAGCCTGGTTAAACTGTTCTACGGGTTTCACCGTCTCTTGCGAAACCGCTATCAGGTCGTATAGATCACCTGCACGATGACGGGGATTTTTTGCATCTGCATGGCCATTGTTGTCAATAACCTGCATTTCAGGTCCAGTAAAATAGGTCTGTTTGTACAACGCGGTATCTTCGTTTACGTCAAACAGCAGTCCACTGTTGCCTTTGGGGGCAATCTTCCATTCATATTTCAAATGAAAATTTTCATACTCCTTATCCGTGACCAGGTCACGATCATGAAGTGTTTTTTCATTGGCCGTATCGTAGTATACCGTACCATCCCCGGTTTTCCAGGAAGGACCAGCAGCCGGTTTTCCATAGCTGTGCCAGCCAGTAGTAGACTGGCCATTGAAAAGTAACTTCCAGCCATCTTTTTTTTCAGCAGCAGTCAACACGTTTGGTGCTCCAGTTGCTGCGGATTTTTTTTGTGCACTACACGAGGAAATTGCCAGGATCAATGCAACCGATACCAACAGGCGATAGTTCATTAGTTATTTTTTAATAGCAGGATGTACTTCACCATTTGTTTGGCGTCGTCTTTTGAAAGTGCCGGGTGCGGGCTCATCGGTATTTGTCCCCAAACGCCTGCTCCACCGGAAATTACTTTGTCAGCGAGCATTTCGATCGTTGCGTCGTCCGCGGTGTATTTATTCGCCACTTCGCGATAAGCAGGCCCCACCGCCTTTTCATCTACTTTATGACAGGTCAGGCAGTCTGAAGTGGCAATCAGTGACAATCCTTTTTCGTAATCAGGGTTTTGAGTAGGATCTTTGACGGCAGGCTCCTCGTGAGCCGTACCGGCGCTTGCAGAATCACCATTTGCAGCTGCAGAACCATCCTGGTTGCCGCAGGCGTACACCATAATCGAGATCGAAAAAATACAAATAAGCTTTTTCATAATTAATTTATTATTTAAATAGAGGATAAATCTCCGAAACAATTTCAATCCAACCCTAAAATAGTCCGATTAAATTTTTCATCCGAACCAGAACCGGCGAAATCATCAAATGCCTTCTCTGTTACCCGGATAATATGATCGCTGATAAATGGTGCCCCTTCCCGGGCGCCGTCCTCAGGGTGTTTTATACAACATTCCCATTCCATCACCGCCCAGCCTTTGAAATCGTAAGCGGTGAGCTTTGAAAAAATAGATTTAAAATCCACTTGTCCGTCTCCTAGTGAACGAAAACGACCGGCGCGGTTAATCCAGCTCTGGTAGCCGCCATATACACCTTGTTTACCGGTAGGATTGAACTCGGCATCCTTGACGTGGAACATTTTGATCCGCTCGTGGTAGTAATCGATGTAGGTTAGATAATCCAGGCATTGCAGCACAAAATGGCTTGGATCGTACAAGAGGTTGGCGCGCGGATGATTGTTTACCTTGTCCAGGAACAATTCAAAGGTTTCGCCATCGTGCAAGTCTTCTCCCGGGTGAATTTCATAGCAAACATCCACGCCGCACTCGTCAAATGCGTTCAAAATTGGAAGCCATCTCCTGGCAAGCTCGTTAAAGCCTGTGTCAACAAGACCTTCCGGACGTTGGGGCCACGGGTAAACGGTCGGCCATAACAAGGCGCCGCTGAAGGTGCCATGTTCAGTAAGGCCGAGATTTTGAGATGCCTTTGCCGCATAGTGCAATTGTTGAATGGCCCACTCGGTGCGTGCCTTCGGGTTTCCATGAACCTCTTTGGGTGCAAAGCCGTCAAAGGCTGCGTCATACGCCGGATGGACAGCAACGAGCTGACCGATCAGGTGGCTTGAAAGTTCCGTGATTTCTACGCCACATTCGTTTACACGTCCCTTGAGTTCGTCTGCGTAGGTTTTGCTTTCAGCAGCCTGTTTCAGATCGATGCAACGGCTGTCCCAGGCAGGTAACTGGACCCCGACAAATCCGACGCTTTTGGCCCATTTACAAATGGCCGTCAGTTCATTAAATGGTGCCTGGTCTCCCAGGAATTGTGCGAGAAATATTCCCGGGCCTTTAATTGTATGCATGAATAAATATTTAGCGTATATGGGATGCCCTGGTTAAATGACCAGGAAGTATAAAAGAAATTTGCTTATTAGATAATGAACTCGGTCCACTTCTCGGTACTATTGCCGCTCCTGACAACGTTTTCAATAAACGCCATACCACGCACTCCTGCGTCCACACCAGGAAAGTCTTCCCATTCGGGTTTTGGCGTTTCGCCACTTTCTTTCGCGCGTACGCTTAGTGCGAAATTGCGATACAGGTTCGCAAACGCCTCGAGGTATCCTTCCGGATGGCCGGCGGGTGTTCTCGTGTTGTGTTGAGCATACGAACTAAGATATCCGTTGCCTGTTCGTAAAATTTCAACCGGCTTATACAGCATTTTCAACAGGAGGGTATTGGCATCCTCCTGTTTCCAGGAGAGTCCACCCAATTCGCCATAAACAGAAATATTAATATTGTTCTCTTCTCCTGCGGCAATCTGCGTTGCATACAACATTCCACTGGCTCCATTGTCAAACTTGAGCAGAACGGTTCCGTCATCGTCAAGAAGCCGCCCTTCAACGACGATGTTCAGATCTGCACACATCCTTGTTACCGTCAGTCCGCTTACATATTCGGCCATGTTAAAAGCATGCGTTCCAATGTCACCCATAGCGCCGGCGATGCCACTTTTGCCCGGGTCGGTACGCCACGAAGCCTGTTTGTTAGTGCCACCTTCCAGGAACTGCGTAAGCCATCCTTGTGGATATTCTACATACACCTTACGCACCCTACCGATTTTGCCGTCTGCGATGAGCTGCCGTGCCTCCTTGACCATGGGGTAACCAGTATAGGTGTGTGTGAGGCAAAACAATTTACCACTTTTTTCTACGACTGCTTTAAGGTCTTTGGCCTCCTGCAGTGAAAAAGTCATGGGTTTATCCAGCACCACATGAAAACCATTTTCAAGTGCCTTCACTGCCGGGTCATAATGCACATTATTAGGCGTTACAATTGCCACGAAATCCATTCGCTTGTCTGCGGGTAACTGCCGCTCTTTCGCAATCATTTCATCATATGAACCATATGTCCGGTCGCTGTCCAGGTACAACATTTCGCCACTCGCCTTCGATTTTTCCGGGTTGCTGCTGAACGCACCGCAAACCAGTTCAATCTCTCCATCCATCAGCGCTGCAATGCGGTGCACCGCACCAATGAACGCATCTTTACCGCCTCCGATCATTCCCATTCTGAGTTTCCGTTTCATATTTTTATATTGTGTGAGACAGGTAATTCGCATTAAAAGTAGAAAAATTACATAAACAAACGAGGTTTTCTATCATTTGAAGGAAAATAACAAACCTCATTTCCAGTACTGCGTAACAAATCAAAAATTAACGATGCAGCCAAATTATATTAAACTTTCTTAATTGTCAATGACTTAATGGCCAATAAATAGTTAACAGAGCCCGTTTTTACTAAATGTTGTCAAAAACTTTGTAACTTCCTGTCCATCAAAAACGACAAATGCCACATAGAAAATCACGCAGGCTTGCTATAAAGAACATCCTGGTAGGGACCGCCGCATTAGGTGCTTTGCCGGGAACCTCATTTGCATCCGATACCATTTCCAACAAAAAATCTTCAACCTTGAAAGGCAATATTAACCATTCCGTTTGCCGCTGGTGTTATAGTTCTATTCCCCTGGAAGAGTTCTGCCAGTCGGTAAAAAAACTGAATTTTAGTGCGATCGACCTGGTTGGCCCCAAAGACTGGGACACCCTTAAAAAGTATGGCATCTATTCATCGATGTGCAACGGTGCCGAAATCAGCCTGACCAAAGGCTGGAACAACCCGGAATACCACGCAACCCTGATAAAGAACTATACAGATATGATTCCGCTTGTCGCCAAAGCCAGTTACAAAAACCTGATTTGTTTTAGTGGCAACCGGGATGGTATGGACGATGAAACCGGGATAAAAAATTGTGTTGAAGGGTTGAAACAGATTATGCCGCTTGCTGAAAAAAGTGGAATATTAATTCAAATGGAATTGCTGAACAGCCGGATTAATCACAAGGATCAAATGTGCGACAAAAGCGCCTGGGGCATCGAGTTGTGCAAAAGACTCGGCTCCGAGAACTTTAAGTTGTTGTATGATATTTATCACATGCAGATAGATGAAGGTGATATAATACGGAGCATCCAGAACAATCATCAATATTTTGGGCATTATCATACTGGTGGTGTCCCCGGCCGAAATGAGATTGACGACACCCAGGAACTTTACTACCCGGCCATTATGAAGGCCATTGTAAAAACAGGCTATAAAGGATATGTAGCGCAGGAATTTATCCCGGCCCGCGAAGATAAAATTGCCTCCCTTAAAAGTGCCGTGGATATTTGTGACGTTTAATTATTTTCTTTTGTATACGGTACAGCGATTCGCAGCGTTTGATCTAAAGGCAGTATTCAAAATTTATAAATTTCATTTGACAGGTTATGGCTGAAAACACGTACGATGCCATCGTGATTGGCTCCGGCATAAGTGGAGGCTGGGCAGCAAAAGAACTCACTGAGAAAGGATTAAAAGTAATTATGCTTGAGCGGGGACGCAACATTGAACATGTTAAGGGATATGTTAACGCCATGAAAAAAGCGTGGGAATTTCCGCACCGCGGCGGTCGCACGCAGGAAATGATTGAGGATTATCCTGTGCTCAAAAGGGATACCATGTTAAATGAGACCAACCTCGACTACTGGGTAAATGAAAAGGAATCACCATACACCGAAGTAAAACCATTTGACTGGTTCAGGGGTTACCATGTAGGTGGCCGTTCACTTATGTGGGGACGCCAGAGTTATCGCCTAAGCGATCTCGATTTTGAAGCCAATCTCAAGGATGGCATCGCGGTTGACTGGCCGATCCGGTATAAGGAAATTGCACCCTGGTATAGCCATGCAGAGAAATTTGCCGGTATCAGCGGTTCGAAAGAAGGCCTTGTTCAACTTCCGGATGGTGATTTCCTGCCGCCGATGGAAATGAACTGCGTAGAAAAAGATGTTGCGGCAAGAATCAAAGAACACTACAAAGGTGGGAGATCGATGATTATGGGAAGAGTCGCTAACCTGACGGTTCCCCATAACAACCGAACAAACTGCCAGTATCGCAACAAGTGTTGGCTTGGTTGTCCTTTCGGCGCATATTTCAGCACACAGTCTGCAACATTACCGGCTGCAGTAGCCACAGGCAACCTGACGCTACGCCCTTTTTCAATCGTAACCCGCCTGTTATATGACAAAGATAAAAAGAAAGCAACCGGCGTCGAAATTCTGGATGCGGAAACAAACAAGACTTACGAGTTTTATGCTAAAGTAGTATTTGTCTGTGCCTCAGCAATGAATTCTACCTGGGTACTGATGAATACAGCTACGGATATCTGGCCCGATGGCCTCGGCAGCACCAGCGGAGAGCTGGGCCATAACCTTATTGATCATCATTTCCGAGCAGGCGCTTCAGGCACTGCTGAAGGTTACGATGATAAATATTACTTCGGTCGCCGCGCCAATGGCATTTATATCCCGCGTTATCGTAACTACCATGGAGAAAAACGGGATTATATCCGTGGATTCGGTTACCAGGGCAGTGCAAGCCGCACGGGCTGGAACCGTAATATCGCGGAATTAAACATTGGTGGCGAATTTAAGGATGCCCTGACTGAACCAGGGTCATGGTCTATGGGCCTGACCGGCTTCGGTGAAACGCTCCCTTATCACGACAACAAAATGACGCTTGATAAAAACGTCAAAGACAAATGGGGACTACCGGTTCTGGCGGTCGATGCCGAGATTAAAGACAACGAAAAAAAAATGCGCGTCGATATGATGGCCGACGCAAAAGAAATGCTGGAGGCTGCCGGGCTGAAAGATGTAAAGGCGCATGACAACGGTTATACACTGGGCAGGGGTATCCACGAGATGGGTACCGCTCGTATGGGAAAAGATCCGAAGTCCTCGGTGCTCAACAAGAACAACCAGGTTTGGGATGCCCTCAATGTTTTTGTAACGGATGGAGCCTGCATGACCTCCTCAGCGTGCGTCAACCCGTCTCTAACTTATATGGCACTCACTGCAAGGGCGGCAGAATATGCAGTGAATGAA
>JBBSSY010000045.1:0-10923 GCA_038241595.1 Chitinophagales bacterium
CCCCAATGGCCCTGATTTTACCGCTTTTGATGAGGTCTGCATAGGTGCCAAAAGTTTCTTCCAGGGATGTCTCGGGGTCATCATAATGCGATTGGTACAAATCAATGTATTCTGTTTGCAAACGAGTTAAAGATTCATCCACCGACTTTAAAATATGTGCCCTCGACAGACCCTTATTCCCCGGGCTCATTTTGCCACCAACTTTTGTGGCGATGATTACTTTTTCTCGATTTCCCCTTTTTAATAGCCAATTGCCAATGATGGTTTCTGATTCGCCACCTTCATTGCCCGGTATCCAGTTTGAATACACATCTGCCGTGTCGATCAGGTTAAAACCCGCAGCAACGAATTCATCAAGTATTTTATGAGAGGCCACTTCATCGAGCGTCCAGCCAAACACATTTCCACCAAAGGCAAAAGGAGCCACTTCTATATCCGTTTTTCCAAGCTTTCTCTTACTGATCATGTAAATATTTTTATAAGATTACGGGTTAAGCGCTTTTTCAAGGGCGCTTATTTTGCTAAAACACAGCGGCAACTGTCAACAACTGTCAACTACCAGGTGCCGATTGTAAACTGTTGTTCGTGGTGCAGCTTTTGCATAAAGAACAAAAAAAGATTTATGCAAAATAATCAATCAAACAACGGGGGCGCAAATGACGCCAATGAACAGAAAGAACATTTTGACCCAAAGCAGATAGACGGATCCAATACAGTAAAGGACCCTGCGAACTGGACAACAGGAAACGAGCCGATGACAGGCGCGCAGGCTTCCTATCTGAAAACACTGTCCGATGAAGCAGGGGAAAAATTTGATGAAACAATCAGCAAAGCAGACGCCTCGATCAGGATCGACGAATTGCAACACAAAACTGGCCGGGGGCTTAATAACGAGTCTAAATGATTGGTGTTTACTGACCAGTGAACACCAATTATTCTATACCATGATATTCGATAATCAACGCTCATGTTCAACCATATGTGCTTGCTCTTCTTTTGATTTTGCATCGAGCGTTGATTATTGAAAACTATGTTATTTATTATCGCCCATGCTATAATCATTATTTTCTTCATCCTCTTCACCGATTTCTTCGTCCGGGTCATCATTTCCCGAACCGGGTACATCCAGGTCATCTCCTGAAACATCGTCACCAAGGCTGTTTTCGTTGAGTTTGTCGCCTTCCGAATCTTCATCATCGAGTGCAGCTGAACGGAGGCTAACTTCATCCGGCGTTTGCATATCTTCATCCACTTGTTCAAGGGAACGTATTTCGGGGTTTGAAATGTCGTCGGCAGTACCCATAACAATTTCCTTATTATCTTCATCGTCGAATAGACCCAACCCTTCCTCATCATCTGAAGAGATCGTGGTATCCGCCAATTCACCGAGCGGCATTACATGTATGTGCTCCTGCCCCGGGATGTCGGATACGTCCGGCAGATCAAGCGTTACTTCCTCCGATTTCATTCGTTCAGCATCATGCGGCGAGTCAGGTAGATCCTGGCCAAATTTGTCGTCGTTACCTGGTTGGTTTATCCCGGCGTTCCTATTGTCGCTAGTGGTCATCATCAAAGGTTTAAGCGTGATATAATTAACTGATCTCAGCAAGCGCTGGCGTTACGACCATTGGTTCAAGTTCGGCCGCGAGCTCTGTATAAACCCGAATCGGTATGAATCGATCCAGCGATTCGTTTACCAGCACCTGGCCGTCGAGTAAAGCGTCTGCGTAGGGTACATGCAGCATCCGCCTGGGAGGCTGCCCGGCAACCAGTTCAGCATCCCAAAGACCGGACTGGTGCCAGGCCTGGTCCACATGATCCCAATCGGGCCGATCGACAATCGGGTAGAGGCATACTCCCCAGAATGGAACGCCCATGTCGATGACGGCCGCACATTCCTCCGCGATGAAACTAATCCAAAGCGGACGGTCTTCCCTGGAGTGACTGGTTTCTGTCAACGCGATCGGTCGTTTGTATCGGTCGTAAGCTTCTGCTAACAACGTACGCAAGGGCAACCAGCGTGGATCAGGATCAAGGTTTCGCCACGGTAAAAAAGTAAACGTACCGTCTACCCATTGGTTGTTGTAGTAGTAATTAAAGCCGAGAATATCCAGGTACTCTGGTTTGCCGCCGAGTTCGGGGCAAAGGTAGCCCGCCAGCATGTCAACAGACTGATATTGATTACGATGCGTTTCAGCCGCCTTCAATATTTGTTCCTCCGTGGCATCCAGCGGAGGTACCGTATGAACCAGCGGCTCCGTGGTAAGAATGCGCACCCCCGGATCCACTTCACGCATAGCGGCGATGCCTTCAATATACGCTTTCATCAAGTGGTATTTAACCTCCCAGCCCTGGTTGGTACAGTATGGAACGGTGCCGCGTGCATCTCCACCCAGCCACGAGAGAAAACTAACCTCATTGATGGGGGTGACAATAAGCGTTGCAGCAGCTTCTTTAGACCGGTAAAATTGTACGAACGCCCGGCAGATAGCCGCAAACCGCCTGGCGAACATGGGATGGAGCGGACTCATATCATCCGGGTATCCAAAATGACAGATATCCCAGATCTGCTGGATGCCATGAGCCTTACCGCGTTCCATCATATATTCCACCGTGCTCCAGTCATATTCGTACGGCTTTTTTTCTACCTGGCTCCAACGGATGCCTTCTCGTACCGTACTGATATTAAACGGTTTAAGTTGTGTGTAATCCTGGTCAAGTAATTCCAGGTGCCCGCTGACGTGCAGTAAATCGACGCGATTGCCGAAACAGTTTTGCTTATCGGTACATTCGAAACCGCCCATCCAGAAAGACTTAAATGGATTGTCCTGATGGTTGCTCGAAGAATAAATACCTGGTAGTGAGGTCATAAAGAAAATCAGGTTAAATGGTGCTTAATAAATTACCGGCTATACCGGCGGGTTCAATCATTACCTGGTGCATTATTTATAGGTTTTTTGATCTTCGAAGGGAGTACATGAAAAATTTGTGCCGGGTCACTTTTTCTTCGTGAGTAAGACCTGAAAAATCGTGTCTTAATTGCTGGGCAACTGCTCCGGGGAATCCGTTTTCCACGAACGAATCAGTTGAACAATGAGGATAAATGCGATGGTTGCAATGCAAATCTCCGCACACAATATAATGTTGCGGTGCATCATCTCGTCGAAATGCCGGCGTTTCAAAATGATGCCATAGAAGGCCCAGATCACGACCAGTCCAAATGCGAGGTTATTTTTAATATTGATCATAAATCCCGTGAGCAGCAGTCCACAAACAATCATGATCATCGTCCAGACATCGGGCGGCAGTTGCCAGGCTTCCCATTGAAAATGAACAAGCAGGGCAGTGACGTTCGCGATAGTGGCTATGGTGATCCAGCCAAGGTACACGCTGAACGGCAGATCGAGCCACAATTTTTCAGCAAGTGGATTAACCGGTAATGCGAGGTTCAGCCGCTCGTGAATTGCAATCAGGGTAACCAATATTACGACCATAATGATAACAGACACAACAATCAATTCGTGGTGCCAGGCGAGTATCCATCCGGCATTTGCCAGGCCATTGACAATAAATAATGGAGAGATTGACAATATTTTTTCCTGGGCTGGATGTGACTTTTTTAATAATGTAATTGCCTGTAAAACAATAAATCCTGCCAGCAACGCATAGATCACACTCCAGATAGAAAATGTGATACCGGCTGGGGTAAACAGGTTTGGGTATTCTTCCGCCAGCTGGCTGGTCGACTTTCCATTGATCGGTAAGAGCACTGCCAGCGCATTGACTGTCACCAACAGTACAAACACCCCGATGTTGACAACAGCGGTTATATTTTTTCTGCGGATTGGTATTGGTGGCAGCATGAAGGGCGTAACTTTTTGATTAAATACTCCTGGTGCAAAACTAATTTGTCGACTTTTCCGCCACTTCCATATACTTCTCCATCGGTTCACAGGTACATATCAGGTTGCGGTCGCCGTGGGTGTTATTAACGCGGGCCACTGAAGGCCAGAACTTATTGTGCGTAATGTATTCAAGCGGAAATGCCGCCTGCTGTCGCCCGTAGGCATGTTTCCATACGTCCGCTGTAATTACCTGCAAGGTGTGCGGTGCATTTTTCAAAGGATTGTCTATTTTATCGAACGAGCCGGATTCAATCGCTTTAATTTCCCCATAGATACTGATCAGTGCGTCACAGAAACGGTCAAGTTCAGTTTTGTTTTCACTTTCAGTAGGCTCGATCATAATAGTGCCGGGCACCGGGAAGCTGAGCGTGGGTGCATGAAAACCATAATCCATCAATCTTTTAGCAACGTCTTCTGCTTCAACACCGGCACTTTGTTTGAATGGCCGCAGGTCCACGATAAATTCATGGGCACAACTGCCGTTTTTACCTGCATAGAGAATTTTGTAATATTTATCCAGCCGCGACTTCATATAATTGGCATTCAGGATAGCATATTCGGTTGCCTTGCGCATGCCTTCCTCGCCGAGCATCCGGATATACGCATAACTGATAAGCAGGATACTGGCAGATCCAAATGCTGCGGATGAAACCGCATGTGCCCGGTCGTTACCAGGTCTGCCTGTAACATGGCCAGGCAGGTAAGGAGCCAGTTTTTCGTTGACACAAATAGGACCCATGCCCGGACCGCCACCGCCATGTGGAATTGAAAACGTTTTATGCAGGTTTAGATGACAAACATCGGCACCAATAAAGCCCGGGGCAGTCAGGCCAACCTGTGCGTTCATATTTGCCCCATCCATATAAACAAGTCCGCCATTTTCGTGGATGATCCCGCAAATCTCACGGATGCCTTCTTCAAACACACCGTGTGTAGACGGGTAGGTGACCATTAGTCCTGCCAGCTCGTGCGCATGGCGGATGGCATGGTTTCGCAGGTCTTCAATATCAATGTTCCCGGCTTCGTCGCATTTGGTAACCATCACCTGGAAACCCGCCATCACGGCAGACGCCGGGTTGGTACCATGTGCTGAAATAGGGATCAGGATCACCTTTCGGTGCGCCTCATGTTGCGCCTCGTGGTATTGGCGGATGGCCAGCAAACCGGCGTATTCGCCCTGGGCACCGCTGTTCGGCTGCAACGAGGTAGCCGAAAAACCAGTGATCCGGCTCAACCATTTTTCCAGGTCGGTAATGATACGGCGGTAACCCAGCCATTGGTCTTCCGGGGAGAATGGGTGAAGTTTACTAAAAGCCGGCCAGCTGACTGGTATCAACTGCGTCGCAGCATTTAACTTCATGGTGCATGATCCCAGCGGAATCATCGAGGTATTGAGCGACAAATCTTTGTTTTCGAGCAGTTTAAGATAACGCATCATCTCCGTCTCACTATGGTGCGCATTAAACACCGGGTGTGTGAGGAAAGACGAGGTACGAGTAAGTGTGGACGGGATGTTGTCGAGGCTGCCTTCATGGTCGAAGCTCGCACCGTGTACATCGATGTCCTTCGCTGCGGCAAAAATACCCAGGATATTCATTACGTCCTCGCGGGTAGTGGTTTCATCGAGCGATATCGTAATTGTTCCTTGTCCATAAAGGAAGTTCATTTCACGGGCGTTTGCCAGCGTGCGTATGGATTCGCCGTCGGCAACGCCGATGGTAATGGTATCGAAAAAATACTTGTTACGAACCGTATAATCCATGCCGGCCAGTTCGCCGGCCAGCGTTTGCGTGAGCACGCTGATTCGTTTGGCAATATCTTTCAGGCCGTCCGGACCATGGAACACGGCATACATGGCGGCCATGTTAGCCAGCAAAGCCTGGGCCGTACAAATATTAGACGTTGCTTTTTCCCGCCGGATATGTTGTTCCCTGGTTTGCAGCGCCATGCGCAGGCACCTGTTGCCTGATGCGTCGATGCTGACGCCGATGATCCTGCCGGGGATGTTTCGCTTGAATTCATCCCGCGTGGCGAAAAAAGCCGCATGTGGTCCGCCAAAACCCATCGGTACGCCAAATCGTTGGGAGGAGCCGACAGCTACATCTGCACCGAGTTCACCGGGCGGTGTCAGCAGGGTAAGCGCCAGCAAGTCTGTAGCCATGACTACCTGGGCATGGACACCATGCATTTTTTTGAAAAATACCCGGTAATCTTCTACGCTGCCTATGCAATCAGGATATTGCACGATCGCCCCAAAATACGTTTCGTCCGGGTGAACCGCTTTATAATCACCGAAAACAAGTTCGATGCCCAATGGGGTGGCACGCGTAACCAGCACATCTTTTGTTTGAGCAAAAATATGTTTGTCGACAAAAAATCGGGGTGAGGTGATGTCAGCCTGTTTGTTTTTGTGGTTAAACAACATGGCCATTGCTTCAGCGGCAGCGGTTCCCTCGTCCAGGAGAGAAGCATTTGCTATCGGCAGGCCAGTAAGGTCGCTAACAAGCGTCTGGAAGTTCAACAGGCTTTCAAGGCGTCCCTGGGCGATCTCTGCCTGGTAGGGTGTATACTGGGTATACCAGCCGGGGTTCTCAAACAGGTTACGCAGGATGACGCTGGGCGTAATGGTATCATAATAACCCTGGCCGAGATATGATTTAAAAATCTTGTTTTGTGCGGCAATTTGTTTCAACTCCGCGAGATAGTCATTTTCACTTACTGATGATGTCGTACGCAGTGGTTGCTCCAAACGAATCGTAGCAGGAACTGTTTGATCAATCAACTGATCCAATGTCTCTACGCCGATCACCGAAAGCATTTCGGCCGTTTCCTCTTCGCTCGGACCAATATGTCTCCAGGTAAATTCGCTCGCTTGTCTCTCAAAAAGATTCATACGTGAAACTGTTTATGGTTTATGGTCCGGTACAGGATGCCATCCATCCGATTCAACCGGTAATTTGAAAAAAAAGGACATCATATGGGACAATCTGGCGATTTACTACGCAGGTCGAAAGTTGCGCGAAGGTAAGGCCTGCCAATCAAAAAAAGTTGAATTGTTGAAGCCCGATCCAGTCGAAAAAACAACAGTCTCCGGCCATAATGGTTGAACGTAATCAGGAAAAAGCACGATCTGATTTGTTGTAAGCAGGCGATTGCAACGCGCCGGGCGCAGCCGTGGCCGCCACTTGCTGCAATGGCGTGCTTGCTATTTGTTGATGCTCGGCGTTACGCATCTGGTCGCTTGTTAAACGACTGCCATCATGGCTCCAGCCAGGCGGTCCAAACAGGTATCCCAGTCGTATCTTCCAGGATAGGTCGCGTCGGCGCAGGTCAGCGACCATCTGGCTCCATTCATGAAAAATTAAATGTACCGCGTGGTGTTTCTGAAGCGGTTTGGTCAGGCCGTAACGGATGGACTGGTAATCGTTTGTTGTAAGTTCTTCCTGGAAGGTGCCAAATAATTTATCCCAGACAATGAGAAACATGCCCATATTTTTGTCGAGGTACTTTGCATTGGAAGCGTGGTGCACACGGTGATGGGACGGCGTTACAAGAATATATTCCAGCCAGCCCATCTTCCTGATGAGTTCAGTATGGACGAATATGCCCCAGATTTGCGTGGCCGCGTATATAAAAACAATGTCTACCGGTTCGAACCCGGCAAGCGCCAGCGGAATGAAATAGATGAACCGGTACAGTGGTTGAAAAACCGACGAACGGAAACCCACCGTAAAATTCATCTTTTCTGATGAGTGGTGGGTAACGTGGATCGCCCAGAAGAGCCTTACCTGGTGGTCGAAACGGTGCAACCAGTAATATAAAAAATCTTCAGCAAGCAGTAATAACCCCCAGTATACTATGGGATTTTGCAACTGGTAAAAACGGTGGTTGAAAAAATAGACGAGGATGCCAACATAGGCGGCCCGAAAAAGCAGGTCAATGGCACTGTTCGCAACCAACAGGTAAATGTTGGCGAGGGTGTCTTTTAACGTGTATGATTCCTGTTTCCGGCTGTTGCTCAGCAAAATCTCAATAACAATGATTACAATGTACAGCGGGGTCGTGATAGCGATCAGCAATTGCTCTCTCAGTGATTCCATGAAGCGTTATTTATGGTGGTGGCGACCTGCCGGGATGCCCGGCTGGCTAAAAAACTTTACCTTGCCACACAAATGGTATTAAAAATGCAGGGACAAGAAAGGTGCATTATTTCAGCATTCAGTCTCCCTTCTGTAAGTTAACCAATGGGTAACACATCATCATCGAACTGGGAAAAAAAATCGCTGGATCACCAGAAACTTTACAAAAAGTTTCTGGCCAATGCGGATCGAAACAAGGTGCTTAAACAATTGCCTGCGTTACACGAGGAGGCCTTTGAAAAGATCGACTGCCTTACCTGTGCCAATTGCTGTAAAAATTATTCGCCCCGTTTCAAAACGCCCGACATCAAGCGCATTGCCCGTCACCTCCGCATGAAAGAAAGCGTCTTCATCGAAACCTACCTGAAACTTGACGAAGACGGAGACTACGTGGTAACCAGCCGGCCCTGTCCTTTTCTCGGTTCCGATAATTATTGTTCCATCTATGACGTGCGCCCGTCCGACTGCGTCCGATTTCCTTATACCGATGAAGATGTCCTTATAAAAAGGCCCGCGCTGACGCTCAAGAACAGCCAGTTCTGCCCAATCGTGGTGCATGTGCTGGAGAAGTTGATCGTGTGAGGGAACGAGGTATGAGTTTAAGGTTTAAGGTTTAAAGTTTAAAGTTGTCTCGAGGAAGAAGACTCGTAGACAACCTTACACAACCAACTATAAACTATAAACTACAAACTATTCTAATAGTCCATTTTTCGCAGCGAGGGCGCCTTGAACCAGGTAACGATCACCACCCCGATCGTCATGCAGCCGCCGAAGATAACGGACGGTACGGTGCCCAGTAGTTTTGCCATTACCCCGCTTTCAAACTGGCCGAGCTCGTTGGAAGAATTTATAAACATCGAATTCACGGAAGAAACCCGGCCCCGCATGGCATCCGGCGTTTTTAACTGAACAATAGTTCCGCGAATCACCACGCTGATGCCATCGAGCACGCCACTCAGCATGAGCGCCACGAATGATAACAGGTACCATCGTGAAATCCCAAATAGAATAATGCACAGACCAAAGCCGCCGACGGCATACAACAAGATTTTGCCCTGCTTTTTATCTAGTGGAAATATCGTAAGCAGTACGATGATCCCGATCGCGCCGATATCAGCGGACGCATTCAGCCAACCGAATCCAACCGGACCTACCCGCAGGATATCCCGGGCGAAAACCGGTATCAAAGCGACCGCTCCACCGAACAATACCGCAAACAGGTCGAGAGCTACTGCACCCAGCACCTCTTTTGTCTTAAAAACAAACCGGATACCCTCCATGATACTATCAAGCGTTTTTTGTTCATTGTGTTTTACCAGGATGGGTTTGGGAACGATCAGATAAAAGAAGTACATCGCCACACACACACAGGCAGCGATGATGGTAAATGTATTTACATAACTGGTATGCGCAATGAGAAAACCAGCCGTTCCGTGACCGATTACTGATGCGGATAGAAAGACGCTCTGGTTCAGCGTCACCGCATTGGCCAGCTGGTTCCTCGGAACGATCTGCGCTATAATGGCGTTCAGCGACGGTCCGGCAAAAGCACGGATAATACCGGTGCAAAAAATGATTCCGTAAATGGTCCACTGAATCCGTGATGTCTCCAGGTGCCGGGCGGTGTAAGCCGTAGACACAACCAGCAGGCCGATGACACAAACCAGGTAAAGTCCGCTGGTTTGGAGCAGCAGCGCCCTTTTATCACTTTTATCGATCACATGACCGGCATACAAGGCGAGTCCAAACGCCGGTAAAAACTCCGATAAGCCCAGCAAGCCAATGGCAAACGGATTTCGCGTGAGTTCGTATATATGCCAGCCGACCACCGTGGTTACCATCCGAAGGGCCATGATATAAAAAAAACGGGCCGTTGCCAAATTCCGGAATTCTGTGATGCGAAGCGTCTGCAGCGCGTTCCTGTATTTATTTTTTTCCGGTTGAATGCTCATGTTGTTGACGTCCGTTCTTCTTTATGGCAATGAAAGATAGTGTTGCCCGTTCTCGTAGTCTTTGTCGAGTGCATCCAGGATTACCTGGATGTGCGCATCGTTGCCAAGAAAATCGGCATTGCCTGCATCGATGATCAGCGTTTTGATATCGTGTTGTTTGATGTATTGGGTCTAGGTCGACTGCAGGTTCATGAGGTATTCATCCGGTATAGACTGTTCATACGAGCGGTTCCGCTTTTTAATGTTACGCTGTAACTGTTGTACCGGTACGTGCAGGTAGATGAGTATATCAGGCTGCGACAATTGCTGGTAAATGATGTCGAACAGCTTCTGGTAAAGCCTGAACTCTTCTTCGGGCAGGTTGACCCGTGCAAAGAGCAGGCATTTGGTAAACAGGTAGTCAGAGATTGTAATGTTCTGGAACAGATCGGTGGTATGAATGAGTTCTTTTAATTGTTTATATCGTTCGGCCATAAAAAACAATTCCAGCGGGAAAGCATATTGGCCGGGGTTCTCGTAAAACTTCGGGAGGAACGGGTTATCGGCAAATTGTTCTAGTATCAACCTTGCATTATAGTGTTTCGACAGAAGATGCGCCAGCGTCGTTTTACCCGCGCCGATGTTGCCTTCAATCGTAATATAGTGGTACTTCATTTGTTTCGTTTGAGCGGGTCGAATTGGAAGTCAGCAATCAGCAATCAGCAATCAGCAGTCAGCAATCAGCAGTCAGCAATCAGCAATCAGAAGAATGGTTTTAATTAACTATTGCACCTTGCTATCCGGCTGTCCTCCTTCCTGACAACTTTAAACTTTAAACCTTAAACTTTAAACTTAAAACCTTAAACCTTAAACTTCGCAACTTCCAGTTCATCCGGGCATTCCGCTAACAGTTGATGGATGGTTTTATGAAGCAACGGGTGTATGAGG
>JBBSSY010000046.1:0-10693 GCA_038241595.1 Chitinophagales bacterium
AAAAGTGACACATCCAACTTGCCAAAGCGGTAGCTAAAATTGAGGCGCGCTACCTGGGCATCCCTCCGGCGGTCGTAACTCTGTGTAAAATAGGCCGACTCAGAATAATAGCTGTATTTCTTCGTCCTGAAAATATCGTTCATACTCAACGTAAGCGACGCTGCCTTGTTCTTCAGGAAATCTTTGCGGATTGCGGCATCGAAACCATAATTGGCATTGATATAACCCTGTGCCGAAGGTTGTACACCTCCACCGTACGGTCCACCATGTCCGCCCCCGTTTCCACTGCTTTGCGGAAGTACGGATTTGCTTTGGTAGTCACCGGAGAACTGGATGCTGAACTTGCCCGGCAGTTTAAAGCTGTTCTTCCATTTAATAAAATAACTGATTCTTTCGCTTGTCAGGTTTGCATCGATATTGCTGCCGTTGATCTTGGAATTGTAGAGATTCAGGTTGGTAGTCATATCCCACCATTTTGTCAAGGGATTGCGCGATGTTAACTCCACGCCATAGGAGCGACTGCTATTCGCATTTTGGTACGTCGTGAAATATGCGCTGTCTGTACTCGATGCCGTCACCTGGTCGCGGTAGGTATACCGGGTGATGAGGTCTGTGCTGTTTTTATAATAGGCGGTAAATAACAGGCTGTTGTTCTTCTCAAAAGTTTTTTGGTAAGACAGTTCATACGAGTTGGTGAATTCCGGTTTAAGTGCCGGGTTGCCTTTTGTATAGTTCTGCGGATCGGAAATATCGGTATATGGAATCAGCTGGAAAAAGTTTGGCCGGTTGATCCTTCTAGAATAATTGATCTGGAAGTCCTGACCATTGCCGATTTGTTTAGTGATGAATAAACTAGGAAAGAAGCTGATCGGGTATTGCGTTTTAAATGTACTCTTGGTAGACTGAAGCAGGGTGCCTGTGTAATCGGAACTTTCTGCCCGCAATCCTGCCTGGTAACTAAACGTTTTAACTTTCTGTGAGAACGTAAAGTATCCCGCGTAGATACGGTCCGTGAACTGGTAATTATTACTCAGCTGGTTATTAAAATCATATTGGTTGGTAAGATTGTTAAAGAAATAATTATTGTTAATGCTGGTATTGTCGCGGATGGCCACGCGGCCGCCAGTTTCAATTTTAATATTCTCCGTGAGGGGATCGGTGAAATCAACTTGTGCCGTGAAATATTTATTAGCGCCGTCACCGGATGTTTTCCGCAATTGAGGCATGCCCTTGCTTACATAGTTCGGGTCGAAAAGCCTGGTGGTATACAAACCATTGCTTTCGTTCTGGCTGGTGTTGAAATTTGCATCGGCAGTCAGGTTCTTGCCTGATTTTGAGAACAGGTGTTTAAATCCTACACTCGTTCCATAGTTCTTGAAATTAATGTCTGTATTAGTCAACTGGTTGCCCCGCGTAAAAATAGCACCCGTGTTTAGCGAATCAAACTGCAGGTTGTCATTATTTTTAAATGCACCGTTTACAATGACGCCTGACACAGTCAGCGTATTGCGGTTGTCAATCAGGTAATCAAAACCGGCGCGTCCAAAGGCAAAATTCCCGGGGTTAATTCCCTTGCTATGCTGGTCCACGTCAACCAATGGTTTGACAAGGCTGTGGCGAAAAATATTGCTGGTAGAAATCGATTTGCGCTGGTTGACGCTGGCACTGGCAAAAAAGTTGATCTTGCCCTGTCTAATGTTAATATCACCGCCGCCGTTAAATTTACCCCTCGAATCAACGCCGGCACGAACGTTCCCGTTATAACCGGTCTTGCGATTCTTTTTCAGTACGATGTTGAGAATACCTGCATTTCCACCCGAAGCGTCAAACTTCGCGGAGGGATTTGTTATGATTTCTACGCTTTCAATCGCGTCTGCCGGTATTTGATCCAGTGACAGCGTTGTTGGCCGGCCATCCACGAAGATCTGTGGTGCGGCATTGCGGAGTGTTACATTTCCGTCGATGTCAACATTGATGGAAGGAATATTGCGCATGATTTCCTGCGCGGTCTGGCCGGTACTGACCAGGTTCTTTTCTACATTGAACACTTTACGGTCTATACCCATTTGAAAAAGGGGCTTGGAGGAGGAGACCGTTACGCCTTCGAGCACCTGCGCATCTTCTTCCAGTTTAATGTTGCCCAGGTCTTTATCTACCGCCGCCAGTGCTTGTTCCATCCCGCCGGCTCCACCCATTTTCAGGTCAAAGGCCACTTTTTGATTGATGGATTTGTAACCGATGGCAGAGATAGTCAATTTATAATTACCCATCACCGGCAAATTTTCAAGGCTGAAATCCCCATTGCCCTTGGTGAGCATACCGGACACAATGATGTCCTTAACTTTTTTAGCCGCGGTATCGAATTTTGACTGAACGAGTTGAACGGAAGCAGCCGGAATGCCTTTTGAGTTTTTTTTGTCTACGATCTTGCCATAAAAATGGCCGATACTCATCCCAGCGCCACCCCGGCCCGCACCGCGTGCGCCACCTTGTCCGCCGCCAGGATACTGTGCATGTGAAAAGAAAGTAAGGCAAAGTCCCAGGAACAACGTAAAGAAATGTTTCATATTTAATATTATTTGAATGCAAGGGTTTATCAACCGGAGCGCCGCCGGAACCCGTTTCTCGAAGAAAAAGATGATTAGTTTGAAATTAATATGCGCTTTCGGAATTTAGACGCTATCGTATAGCGAAACTTGCTCATGCCGGGAGATTGTTGGGGGCTAACTGAGCAAAATAATTATCAGCGGTAAAAATAAAATAGCAAGACGTTGATTGTACCAATCACTAATCCCAGCAAAGCACCAGTTGTTTTAACATACTTAATGAAAGGAGCAATGGCGTTCAACAATACAGGTTCAAGTGTGCCAGCCGGAATGGTCGCGAGTTTTTGGCGGATCATGGTTGCCGGGTCAAAATCTTCTTTCATGGTGCCGATATAACTGGCCATAATGATTGGAAATAATTCTTCCAGCTCTTTTAAGAATATCTCTTTCATCTGGAGGATGGTGCGCTCGCCAACCAGCATGCCGATCATGGGCATAGACACTTTTAATTTAACCCGCAAAAAATGGTCAATGTGTTTTTCCATTTCGGGCATAATGCGCTGCAAGTTATCCGGATCGCTAATTTTCTCCCGGAGGTCACCAAATGAAAACAATTGGCCAGCTATGTATTCGGCGCCCGAACTAAGGATTACGTGCCGGTACCTTGGAAAGACACCTTGTAGGGTTACACCAAAGAATTTGCCTGGCAGCACAGGCGCAAAAAGAAAGCGGGTCATTATCTCCGCGAACAACCACCCGATACAAGCAGACAAAATGGGCAGCAGGAGAGGAAACATTTTCTTTGAATTTAAGGTTGCAAAGAAAGTAAAAAGAACCGGGTTTGTCTTTGTACTTAAATAAACAACATGAAACCGCCTGCCAGTCGAACGAATGAGCATCCCTTCTGCGTCCCTGAAATAAATTCTGAATTGTTTTCTTAATAAAATCTAATTCCACTATTTTTGCAGCCTAAACGGTGATTGTAGCTCAGTTGGTTAGAGCATCAGATTGTGATTCTGAGGGTCGTGGGTTCGAGCCCCATCATTCACCCGAAGTCCTGGCATTACGCCGGGGCTTTTTGTTTGCAGCCTTTGCGGCCATTTTGCCCACACCCGTTCGCACTGATACTTACTATTGCCAGTAACTTTGTTGAGCGCTGATATCGTTAAAGGCTACATTACAGGGAAGCTACCACCTGGAATATTTGTTGCCTCATCCTGCTTGCAAACATTGTCGTTACCGCTGCTCTTTCCGCGCCGTTTTCCTTTCCGCAATTGAGTTTCAGTCAACCCAATATTTCCATCCAGTATTTTCCATTTATATGGCTGCCCGGTTGTCTGGTGCCGGTTGCCTTGTTTGCACACCTCGTTGTGTTAAAACGCTTGCGGCGTTCCACGTAAAATCCGACCCTTCGAACCGCTTCCATCCCTCAATTTTTCAAAGGCCTTCACACTTTTATTTAGTGATAACTTGCCGCAGATCAACGCTTTTTGATGTTTTAAACTCTTTCCCTAATCCGTTGTTAATTGGAAAAGAAGATGCAACAACTCTATTGTTTTATCGTTAATTTTGATTAAATGTCAAAAGTCACTGAATTTATGTTAAGTAAAAGAAGTTTACCTGTCTTATTCCTGGTACTGGCATGCGGGGTATTTATTGCTTTTCGCACGTTTGGTACTACTGAGAACCCACCCACCAAATACGAAAAAATCCTGAAAAATGTAGGCGAAATGCTTACACAAATTCACTATAGTCCCAAGGACATCAACGACAAATTTTCAAAAGAGATTTATAAGAAATACCTGGAAACCGTTGATCCATACAAAAATATCTTGTTCCAATCCGACGTCGATGTCCTGAGCAAATATGAAACAAAACTGGATGATGAGATATTGGGTGCACCGGTACAATTCGTGCCTGCCGTTTCGGAGATGATAAAAAAACGGATGGTGGAAACGGAGGTTATTTATAAGGACCTCCTGAGCAAACCATTTGATTTTACAAAAGACGAATCAATCGTACTCGATCCTAAACAACTTGTTTTCCCGAAAACGGAAGAGGAACGCAGAGAATCATGGCGTAAACGCATAAAATACCTCGTGCTTGATCGTTACGTAGACTTACTCGATACCCAGGAAAAAACAAAGGGTCAGAAGGATTTTGTTGCCAAAACAAATGTTGAGCTGGAACAGGAAGCGAGGAAAAAAGTATCCCGCATCATGGAGAGAACTTATGACAGAATCAAGTATAAAGTAAATGATGATGACCGTTTTAATGACTACGTGAACATTATTACCAACTCCATGGATCCACATTCTACCTTTTTTCCGCCGGTAGACAAAAGATATTTTGACGAACAGATGAGTGGCCGCTTCTTTGGCATTGGTGCCTCGTTGCGGGAAGAGGAAAGTGCAATCAAAATTGGCACCCTTATCACCGGCAGCCCGGCGTGGAAATCACAACAAATTCAGGTTGGTGATGCCATCATGAAAGTTGGACAGGCGAACGGTGAACCCGTAGATCTTACCGGGTATGCGGTTGAAGATGCCGTGAAACTGATCAGGGGCCAAAAGGGCACCGAAGTGAAATTGACGTTGAAAAAATCTGATGGCGCTATGAAAGTGGTATCGCTTATCCGCGATGAAATTGTACAGGACGAAACTTTTGCACGTAGCGTTACCGTCAACAATGGTAAATCAAAGATCGGCTACATCCTGCTGCCGGAATTTTACGCAGATTTTGACAACCCGAAAGGCGCCCGTTCGTTTGACGACGTGCGCAAAGAAGTCATTAAATTAAAAGCAGAAAAGGTAGACGGCATTATCATTGATCTTAGAAACAATGGTGGAGGTTCATTATACGACGTTGTGCAGATGGCCGGGTTATTTATAGAAGACGGTCCGATCGTACAGGTTAAAGACCGCGACGGCAAACCGAGCGTTTTAAAGGACAAAGACAGGTCGGTGTTGTATGATGGTCCGCTCGCTGTAATGGTGAACGAATTCAGTGCATCAGCTTCCGAGATTTTTGCGGCAGCCATCCAGGATTACAAAAGAGGAGTCATCATCGGCAGCACTACCACCTACGGTAAAGGAACTGTCCAGCGGAACATCGGTCTTGATAAAGAACAGATGGGGGGATTTCTTGCGTCAAACAGTGAACTGGGAACCATTAAACTAACGTTGCAGAAATTTTATCGGATTAACGGCGGTTCTACCCAGTTGAAAGGTGTGTCGTCGGATATTGTACTACCTGATGTTTATGAATACTTAAAACTTCGCGAAAAGGATGATCCTGATGCGCTGCCCTGGGATGAGATAAAGAAGGCTGATTTTAATACCTGGAAGGCAAGTTATGATCTGAAAGCAGTTGAAGCAGCGAGCCAGGCGAGGGTAAAAAGCAACCCATCATTTAATATGATCAAGTCAAACACTGAATGGCTCGCGAAACAAAATGATAAGGTATACTCACTTAATATAGCCAAATTTACCAGTGAAAAGAAAGCGGTAAGCGCCAATTATAAAAAACTTGAAGATTTGAACAAACTGCCGAAAGAGATGTCGGTTACACCCCTTACAGGCGAAGAAAATAAATATGCTGCCGATAAAGACAAAGATGAACGCATGAAGACATGGATGAAGAATCTGCGTAATGACATTTACCTGGACGAAGCAGTAAATGTGATGAATGATATGGTTGATGGAAAAAACGTGGCGGCGGCAATCAAATAATTTTTAGCGATGCTGATAGCCAGCATGTAAAACGGTGACTGCTTTTGCGGTCGCCGTTTTTTTATGCCCGGTCGACCCAGTTTCTGCTTGTTTAACGCCTTGTTACATGCTGGTAAGAAACAGGGTCTGGTTATATATCGAATTCTTTTGCCATGGTCCCATGCTTTATATTTGTTTGTGCAAAACGCCGGCTTATTTCAGCCGGACGTCCACTTTTTATGATTTGAAGAAAAACTGACATATGAATTGCAGCTCCATATTTATTTTTTGCCTCGTTGTTATTTTAATGGCTTCCTGCAAACAAAAGAACCAACCGGTTAGCGGCGACTACAGCGGATGGAAAACCTACGCAGGTTCGCGTGATGGTATCCGCTATTCTTCCAACGACCAGATCAACACCGGGAACGTTGCCCGGCTGCAGGTAGCATGGACCTACTCCTCCCATGACCTGGATACGGCCAACCGCTCACAGAACCAGTGTAATCCGATCATGGTGGATGGCGTCCTGTACGGCACTACCCCGCGGGTTAAATTATTCGCCCTCGACGCCGCAACGGGCAAACAGGTTTGGATCTTCGATCCGGCCACTGAGGACAGTTCTGCCAAAAATAATGCGCAGGCTTTTTTTAAGGTGAGCCGTGGGGTAGCGTACTGGCAGGATTCAACGGGTACGGACAAACGCATTTTTTACAGCGTCGGTGCGCGCATGTATGCAATTAATGCCGGCAACGGAACGCCGGTCAGGAGTTTCGGCAAAAATGGTTTTATCGATCTGGCAGAAAATCTCGATCGTGACCCCGGTACCTTTAACCCCTATGTTTCCGGCAACACACCGGGTATTATTTATAAGAATTTGCTGATCATGGGTGCCCGGTTGTCCGAATCGGCCGATGCGGCACCCGGGCACATCCGCGCCTTCGACGTGCGAACCGGTGCGCGTCGCTGGATCTTTCATACGATACCTTTTCCGGGAGAAAAGGGCTACAACAGCTGGCCCGATAAAGAGGCCTATAAAAAATTAGGCGGCGCAAATAACTGGGCGGGTATGGCGCTGGACGAAGAAAAGGGCATCGTATATGTGCCGACCGGTTCTGTCGGTGGCGATTTTTATGGCGGCATCCGCAAGGGCACCAACTTATATGCCAATTCACTGATCGCCCTGGATGCGGCAACAGGTGCTTACAGGTGGCATTACCAAACGATTCACCACGATCTATGGGATCGTGACCTTCCGGCAAACCCTAACCTCATAACGGTTACGCATGAGGGAAAAAAGATTGAAGCGGTGGCGCAGATCAGTAAACACGGGTATGTATTCCTGTTCGACCGACTGACGGGTAAACCCTTGTTCCCTATTAACGAAACGCCGGTGCCCGCTTCTGACCTGCCGGGTGAAGAAGCCTGGCCGACACAGCCCATCCCCACCCTGCCTGAGAATTTCTCGCGCCAGCAATTTGAAGCGGCAGATGTCACCGATATTTCCCCTGAAGCGCATGCAGAGATGATGGAAAAATTTCAGAAAATAAAATCGGGCGTGAAATTCGCTCCGCCCAGCAAGGAAGGAGTATGGATATTCCCCGGCTTCGACGGCGGCGGCGAATGGGGCGGCTCAGCGGTGGACCCGGAAACAGCGATCCTGTATGTAAACTCCAGCGAACTCCCCTGGGGACTCACCATGATTGACGTGCCGAAAAATGCGTCAAATGACCGCAGCATCAGGGGTCTCGGCCTGGGCGTGTATAATAAATACTGTATTTCCTGCCATGGTGCCGAACGTAAGGGAGATGGCAAGTCATATCCTTCGTTGCTGAACCTCGATAAAAAATATACGGAAGAGCAGGTGCGAAAAATTATCGAGAACGGTAAAAACATGATGCCTTCTTTTAAACAGATCCCCGAAGGCGAAAAATCAACGCTCGTGAGCTTTTTGCTAAACCTGGAAGAAAAAGAAGCGGTGCCAAAAAACAAAAGAAACAGAATGCCTAAAGAGCCGGGTGGCGGAGAAGCCGATCACCTGCCGGCGAAAAAAAGCATTCTCGATGACGTGCCCTACACGATGACCGGTTACAACCGATTTGTAGACAAGAATGGCTACCCGGGGATCAAGCCACCTTGGGGTACGCTAAACGCCGTCAATCTAAATACGGGCAAGTTATTGTGGAAGGTGCCGCTTGGCGAGTACCCGGAACTAACAAAAAAAGGCATCCCGACAACGGGTACAGAAGGATATGGAGGTCCGCTGGTTACTAAAGGCGGACTTGTATTTATCGCCGCCTCGAAAGATGCCAGGATCCGGGCCTTTGATAAAACAAATGGTAAGATCCTCTGGGAAGCCAACCTGCCGGTTCCGGGATATGCGACACCGGCAACTTATATCGTTGAAGGCCGCCAATTCGTGGTGATCGCCTGTGGTGGTGGCAAGATCGGCAGCAAGTCTGGAGACCAGTATCTTGCTTTCGCGTTACCGGTACAATAGAACCGGGACTAAGTGATTAGTTATTCGTGTGGGCGTAATAAGGGTTTCCTCGTCCATCGTTAAGGCCGCCGGATCGCGATGCCGCCATTAAAATAGTGATTTGCCTCGGCGTAGTTGACTGTTCCGCCAGCCATAAAAAAACACTGCAGGTAATTATTTACCTGGTAAGCCATGCCGCCACCGATGTTATGTTGCGGATTTTGAAGGTGCTGATACTGTGCAAAATATTCTGTAAACAGTTCCAGCTGGTCCAGCACTTTATAATGCAGTGACGTATTTGCGATCCAGGCCCACTCGGTACTGTAGGCCTCCTGCTGAACACCGGTGTTGTAATCCAGTTTCCACTTTTCGTCGAATTCATGTTGCAACGCGACAATAAATATAGGCGACCAATACACTTTTTTATCCGTGTTTTTGGGATTAAACGGAATCTGCAGGTACGAGATCAGCGCAATATCCGGCAAATTTTGATGGTCCTTAAGCACGACCAGTTTTGCAGATAACGCCACCGGGTAGGTGCTTTGAACGGTTTGCTCTATATAATTCCTCAACTCGCGACCTGCTTCTACAAGTACCCTCATTTCAAAATGTGACGAAACGCCATAACGAACCAGCGCCTGCCCGATCGAGGATCGTTTTCCTTCCTTATAATTATTATGCAGGTAGGCCATTTCCACTTGCCACTGTCTCTTGTCAATGACATCGGTTTCCTGGGTTTCATCCGGCATATCGACGTTCATCTCTACCAATTTCTTTGACGACAGCACAGCGCTGGGCTGAGAAAAACCATATGTTACGGACAACAGTATCATACCACAAATGATTAGATATTTTTGCATACATTTTGTACTTATAAAATTGTGCCGTTGGTGCACACCCAAAAAAGACATCTTTAACTGGTGAAAATTTCAAGATATGAGTAAATCAAACGATTCATTTTTTTACCGGAACAGCCTGAGCCTGGTATTATTGCTGATGATGTTTATATTCTGGTTCGGCCAGTTTCTTATGGGTTGGAAAGAACACAACAAAGACCTGGCGGAATTTCATCAACCGGCACTGTCAGCTGGTCAGTATGCCACCAGCGGCCATTTTGTATCGGCAACGTTCGAGAACTGGGAAAGCGAATTTTTGCAAATGTCGATTTATGTATTGCTGACCGTTTCGTTGCGGCAGCGGGGCTCAGCCGAGTCAAAGAAACTGCGGGGCGAAGAAGGGGCGAATGATGAGGATGTCGATAAGGAACCGCAACCCGGCCCTGGTGCACCCTGGGCCGTTCGCAAAGGCGGCGTGTGGTTAAAAATTTACAGCAACTCACTATCAATTGCTTTCATTATCCTCTTTCTGCTATCATTCTGGTTTCACTTCAGGGGAAGTTTTAAAGATTATAATGAAGAACAAACGCTGAAGGGTAAATCCACGGTGACGGCAACCGATTATTTGGCTGATTCCCATTTCTGGTTTGAATCTTTTCAAAACTGGCAAAGTGAATTTCTTGCCGTCGCGTCGATCGTATTTTTGTCTGTGTGGCTTCGCCAGAAAGGCTCCCCGGAATCAAAGCCGGTGCATGCACCGCACCGGGAAACCGGGAAATAGGTTATCAATCCACCTTATGCGAGGTCCAATTGATGGCGTTGTGCAGCAATTTTTTATAGGCTTCATTCTGAAACAGGTCAGGCGAGTGCCCCATAAAAATATAGACGTTCCGTGCAGCCATGTTTTCATTCGTCCATACAACCGGGTGATCACCCATCTTTATTTTCGAATCGGGTCGATAAGAGGATTCATCCACATTCGCTAACACATGTACCTGAGCGCGTGGCGACACATCATAGGTATAAAATTCCTCGGTTTGAATAGGAATAGACGGCGGCAATCCTTTCATCACAGGGTGTTTGCTGTCCTCTATGCGTACATTCGCCGATACGAACCCGTCGATG
>JBBSSY010000047.1:0-10689 GCA_038241595.1 Chitinophagales bacterium
ATCACTCGTCGGCGTCATGTCGGTGCCGTATATCAGCCTCGTAGAATACTTTTCGAAAAATGCCTTACTGAATCGCGGGATGGGTGAAAACTCAGCGAACCTGGCAGCGATGTCCGCATACAGGTTCGGGTATTTGTCGAAGAGGTTACCCAGCACCGTTAGGTTGGCATTGGAGTTGGCGAGGTGACAGGCGATGAAGGTCGTACCGGGGTTGTCTCGCACGGCGTTGACCAGGGTCTGGATCAATGCATCATGACCGAGGATGCCCGGCTTTGACATATCCACTTTCCACTTGTACGCGTTCATCAGGCCGTCATTCGTTGAATCGGCTTTTTCATACATCCACTGGTCTTCCGCCACGTGGATACTGACAGGGATCTTCAGCTCGCCGCACTTTTGCAGTAACGGTTTCATCGATGGCGCATCGATGTGTAATCCATAACCCGCGGTCGGTTGCGAGTACAATTCGCCCAGGCCCTTGTCCCCCAGCTCACCCACGCCACGCGCACCCATTTTATAACAGCGTTCCAGTTCCGCCACAGCGTGTTTCTCCCATCCCGGCTTTTCATAACCCGTGTAATCAAACCCGCACCAAAGTTCGAAGCGGTCTTTGTAACGCGCATATCTTGTAACAAGTGAATCAAAACGTTTACCGGTCGCATAGGTGAGCACCAGCGTTTTGGAAATATTGGCATCATCCATGCGTTTGACCCAGTCGTCGAGGTCCTTCGGTGTTTCGGCGTAATCGTGCGAATGGATATCGATCACTGGGAATTTAGCCCGTGCCGTGTTCGTCACGGGCACTTTGTAAATGGATACCGGGCGGTAATCTTTTAATTTCAGGTTGGTAACATCCTGTGCAACCAGCGGTATCGAAAAAACCGGCAGGAGGCAGCATAAAACAATTGCGTGGCGGGACAGAAAATTCATAGGCAAATTTTAAGTTTAATAACTCGTGAATGTGGTACTGCCTTCTTTTTGGGCGTTTATACGTACCTGTTTGAATTCCTCCTGGTATGCGGCCAGCGTGGAAGCGCTTACCGGTTCACCCGACATCGTAACCGGGGCTTCAAAATGTACGGCCGACCCGCTGATCGCAGCAGCCAGCGATACATCTCCCCAGCGGAGGAAACCCGGCAGGTGGATGGCCGTGCTAAAATATTCAATTCCGCTTCGATTATCAAACAAATAACTGGGCGGACTTTCTCTCAGCGCCACCGCCTGGATGTCGCCGCGCAATGCCGCCAAAAACAAGCCCGCAAGACCTGCCTCCCCGCGACCATCTACACTGATCAGGGAAGGACGATAAGTTGATTTAAGATACTGCACCACGACGTCCAGCTCTTTAACCCATTCACCCATGGTTGTTTTTCCGAGTAAAAGGTTTGACTTGCTCAACGTGCGTAATCTGCCGGTACTGTCGGATGAAAACAGGACGGGAGAAGATACCTCACCCGTACCGGAGAGATCCATGATCGCTACGCCTGCACCCGAACGCGTCAACCGGTCGATATATGCAGCAGCGATGGCCTGTTTGCCTGCCACGTCGCACAACACGGTAAACGGTGCGGCTGCAGACGTTGGCGGAAACACCAGCAGCGGAATGATATGACCGCCCGAAGTGGTGATGGCGAAGCGGTGCCAGCCATCGGCCGGCGGGTAAGCATCCGTTTTGCTGATTGTTGTTTTTTGACGGATGCCTAGCATGTTTTTTAAAGCCGTTCTCTTTAGGTTGGAGTCGAATGACTGGATATTTAAATAGCGGTTCCGCAGCGCGGCGCCCTCCTTTTTACAATATTCCACGGTGGTTCCGACCCCCGGTGCCGGTTGTCCGGCGGGATATACCATCAGTGCTGCGGCGGGGTGAGTGTCAACCGGGCGTTCCGCTACTGCATCGCCATTTCCGATCCCGCGAAGGTGCAGGTTGAACCAGCCGAGCATGGTGGCGCGATCCTCCGGGAAGTAGCCGTGCGCCAGGTCAAAGGTATCATAGGCAATATTTGCATCCGCTCCGCTTATTTCAAAAACTGGTTTAGCCAAAGTAAAACTGCGTACCATCTCTTTCGGCCTGAATGCCGCGTTTGCATCGCGCGAGTGGTTGCACATTTTCAGCGCACGCGGCGCGATAAGTGCCAGAATACCGGCGTCCCCGGTAAAGGTCAGTGCGCCGGGCAGTACCTCGCAGATACAGGGTGTACCTGTTACAAACGCTTCAAAGGTTCCGGCGCTGACAACGGGCACCGTTGCACGTACGCGTTCGTCCATAGCCGTTAGCCACATGGCCTGGTTGCCGCCTCCGCTGGAACCGGTGGCGCCGATCCGGTCGCGGTCAACAAAGGGCGGCGAGCAGAGCAGGTCCACACCGCGGATGTTATCAGTGATCAGCAGGCCCATCAGGGTCGCACCGGTATTCATCAGCGCAAAGCCGAGGTTATTCTCATCGCCGTGGTCTTCAAAAACGCCGTGGATCGTTGTACGCTCCCCGGCACCCCAGGGGTCAATGCATAGCGCCACATAGCCATGGAGGGCCAGCGTGATGCCCACTGCCTGGTACTTATCGTACAGTCGGCCGTTTGGTGAATGCCCCATCATCACAAGAACACCCGGAAATGTGCCGGAGCCCTCGGGCACGTACAGGTTCGCCGTCGCGTAGATACCGGGCCGTACCTGGAAACTGATATTTTTTATGGTGTAACCCGCTTTCTTTGCCTGGCGCGTCTCGCGAACATCCAGCGACAGTTCCTGGTGGACGAGTGCACCCGTTTTATCGAGAATTTTCCTGCGCAACCGGTCGCGGTATAACTTCCATGCTGCTAATGATACGGGCAGGCGATGCGTCGCAGCCAATCCTGCTGCCTCGTTTCGCAGGGCGCTTACGATCCGGGGTCCCTGGCTGCGATCAAATACCGGGGGCAACTGATTGGCTGGCGGCTCCCCGATGTTCCATGGCACCTGCCGGACGGTCGGCGATGCCGTGGAAAAAAAACAAGCTGCAAAAGCCAGCAAACAGGTGACGGGGATACGGGTTGTATTCACGGAAAACAGCAGTTTAATCATTTAAAGTAATGACAACAATTCGTTGCGCACCCGGTCATAATCGTCGCCTTTTTGCGACCAGGGCACCGCTTCTTTCATCGACACTTCACTGAGCGCCCTGGGAACAATTTGTTGAATTAGGCGGATGACCTTCTCTCTGCCTGCCTTTAACGCTGCCATCTGCATGATGGCCGCATCCTGCTGGCCGCGACGGATATTCTTCAAACGGATGGATGGCAGGAGCCGGTTCAACCCCCTCTCTTCCTGGAGATAAAAAGGCATGTGCCCTGGATACAGTATTATGCCGTCGCCATTGCCAAATTCGAATTCGTCGTTGATAAAGGTGAGCGGGTTCTGAAACATGTTCTGGTGCAGGTGGCCTTTCGGGCCTTGCCCGTTGTGATCCCACTGCGTACCTTCCCAAAGGAACCAGGTTTTGATGCCGTACTTGTACAATATCCAGCTGTTCACGCGAAGATCAACTGCAGTGCCCTCCAGGATCACGGAGCCGTAGCGCGGCCGGTTGCCGTTATAGAACCAGTGATCGCCGCCGTTTTTACGGATCTCCGGCAACACGGACAGGTCTACCCCATCGTAGCCTGCCCAGATGTCGATCGAACCGGCCAGTTCCTTGTCGTAACCGGTGGTTGTAAAAACAGGCATCGCTTTACCCGGACCGGTATCGCTCTTAATCCAGCCGGCACGCTCCCTGATCCATGGATATTTATCCGGCCGTGGTTCGTCGATGAGGTACCAGAAATAAGTCACACGCGGCGCGTTCTTTTTAAACCAGCTAACCCAGAGGTCTGCATTTGCCTGCACTGTGGCGCGGGTGGTACCCATCACCGGCGAGGCATACATACCGATCGGGAACAATTTCTCGCCTATCCCTTCGGCCGTTCCGTGGTAACCGTTGACCGGTAAAAACGCCGTACCATCCAGGTACGGCTTGTAGTGATCCATCAGTTCGGCGTTAAATGGTCTGGTGTTGGCATCAAAACCGCCGACCACATCGATGCGGTGGCGATGGCCTTCCATTTTGAGCATCTGGTCTACCTGGCTTTCAGATAAACCGGGATAGTAACCGGCGATGTTGCCGGTAAACAACCATACGTTAACCGGATTCTCATCGCTCAGGTATTGTGGCAACAAGGTAATTTCAAGGGGTATCGTTATATCGTTTTGCCCAGGTTGGATGACCCGTATTTTGCCGGAGTATAGCCCCGCCGGAAAAACTTCCTGGTTGCGGGGCAGCTGTACATCCAGCCAGAATCCCTGGTTTCGCATAGGCGCGACCGTTACCGGAATCCCACCTTTACCGGGGAGTGCATCTGCCGGGATCAGGGCGTCGGGGATCCAGCCGGTCATTTGTTTCGGCGCCGCTGCCGGGGAGCCGTAGAACCAGTTGGGCGGTGTAGGTTTTTCTACCTGTACATAATGTTCTGTAAATACTTCAACAAATCCGCCGGGCCCGTAACGAAGCGTGTTCGAGCCGATCGCTATTCCCGAGGTTTTGTGGACAGGAAAATCGACAGACACTTCAAGCCCGCGGATGGTGTCCTTACCGGTTTCAACGATCACCTGGAAAGCCAGCGTTTCGTTGTAGAGCCCTTTTAAGCGTACGGTCTTTCCTTCCCAGGAATAATTGCCTTTCTTGCCGGCATGATCGAGGTCATCCCTGAATACTTTCTCGCCATCGCCCAACGCCCATACCGCCGCAATCTGTGAATAACCGGCTACCGGTAATCCCAACAAAATAACACCCAGCAAAAGCATTGTTTTATCCAGGGATGATATAAACTTGTTCTTCATTGAAAAATGAAAATTGACTGTTGAATATTGAATATTATCTATTGCGTTTATTGCCAACTTTCTGCTGACTGCTGACTGCTGATTGCTGACTGCCCATACCCCATACCCCATACCCCATACCCCATACCCCCTAGTACCCCGCGTTCTGCACCAACAACGGGTTCAACTGGATGTCGTTATCCGGTATCGGGAATAAATAATCATCGTCGGTAAAATTCTTCTGGATCAGCGGGATGCTTTTTTCCCGGAGCATGCGTTTGCGCACCAGGTCAAACCAACGATCGTACTCAAAACAAAGTTCCTGGTTTCTCTCTTCGATCACCGCCATGTCGAACGCTTCTTTTGACATCGCTGTGGTGAGTTTCGGGTGCGCAGCATTGGCCATATAACCGTTCGCCCGGTCGATCACCTGGTTGATGGCATCCACCGCCGCCTGTGTGGGGTGCCCGGCCGCCATGTTGTCCGCTTCGGCAAAGATGAGTAACACGTCGGCATATCGAATGATAGGCATGTTCATGATGGAGGAATAATTGTCGAAATCATCCTGTTTGTCGTACATGAACTTTTTGATGAATGGATTTTGCTCGTCGGGCCATTTCGTGTAGGGGATACCGTTAATTTCCGTAAGCAGGTAGGCGGCCTTCCGTGGTGTAGCGGGATATGCCTGTTCCCACTCGCGCTGCACGCGCATGTCGCCCCAGCCGCCCAGCTGACCTGGTTTGTAGATCTGTGGATCGGTGTTGATGTCGGCATAATTTGAATTGAAACTCCACATCATTTCCGGGCCGTATTTCGTTTCAATGGAGAAAGTTTTGGAGATATCTGCAACCAGCGAGTAATTGCCCGCCAGCATAACCTGTTTGGCCAGGTCGGCCGCTTTCTGGTAATTGCTTGCATCTTTCAGCGGCGCCGTGGCCATGGTGAGGTACGCCTTTGCCAGCAGGCCTTTTGCAGCACCGCTGGTTGGCCTGCCCGGTTGCGCGGCGGGCCATTTGGCAGGCAGCTTTTGCGTGGCTTCCATAAAGTCGCTGACGATCAGTTTGTACACATCTGCTACCGGCGAGCGGGCAATTTTAGCGGTAACCGGATCCTGCACGTCTTCGGTAAGCAGGGGCAGTGCACCGAACATACGAACCAGCATAAAATAATTATAGGCACGCAGGAACTTTGCCTGTGCCATTAAACCGTCGAGTACCGCCTGGGAAGTGCCGGCACCGAGGCTTCCTTTTTTCATCGCCCGAATGGCACTGTTGAGGTTGCCGATGGCGGCATAGTGGCGGTTCCACAAGTCACTGCCATGGTTAGCCGCAATTACGAGGTCGCCTCCGTCGAGCTGGTCGTCGTTGATAAAATCGTTAAATCCATACCCATACCCCGCCCAGTAATCCCACAGGGTGTTCATGGCCCCCGCGAAGGTGGCTTCTACCTGCGAAGGGGTGGTATAAAAAGTTTCCGGGGTGACAAAACTTTTTGGCGTCTCGGTAAGTTTTTTACAGGAAGAGATAACGCCTACAATAGAAAGCAGTATTAAACCAACTCCTTTAATATGTTGATGGAAATTTCTCATTGTTTATGTTTTAGAATGAAACATTCAGACCGATATTAAAAATTTTCGATTGCGGGTAGTTGCTGAAGTCGACGCCGATCTGGGCATCGTTGCCGTTGTAGGAACTCACTTCCGGGTCATAACCTGAGTACCTGGTGAGGGTCACGAGGTTGGTGGCGCTAAGGAAAGCTTTGATGGCATTCAGGTGAAGCCGGTCGGTCAGCGGTTTTGGTATATTGTACGACAGGTTGATATTTTTGAGCCGCAGGTAAGAACCATCTTCCACCCAGCGGCTGATGCGCTGGTCGCCGCCAATCAGGATCTTGCTGGTGAGATTGGCCTTTTCGCGTGTTTTGGCGTCGATGAAGGCAGGCACATCCGTGTTTTGGTTGCTGGTGGTCCAGCGGTTGAGCAACGCGGTGCTCGTACCTTCACCCGGGTTCTCCATGCGGATCCGACCCATGTTAAACAGGTCGTTGCCCCTGGTGCCCTGGATCAGGAAAGTCAGTTCGACGTTTTTGTATGAGAGGCGATTGGTCCAGCCATAAATAAAATCAGGAAACGCCTGACCGATCACGGTCAGGTCTTTTTTATTGATCACGCCGTCGCCATTGCCATCCGTGAACTTGCGGTCACCTGGCAACTGGCCATAGGCGGCTGCCGCTTTTGCATCCGCTTCTTTCCAGGTGCCTTCGTAATGATAGCCGTATATCTGGCCAAACGACTCCCCTTTGATCAGGTACATGAATGGATCGTTGACGCTGTAGCCGCCTTTGGTGGTGCGATACCCGATCCGGTCTACGCTACCCAGATCCAGTACCTTGTTCCGGTTCGCCGAGATATTAAAGCCGGTGTTCCATTTGAACACACCTACCCACGGATCACCAGCGAGTTCCAGTTCGATGCCACGATTCTCGATAGACCCTACATTATCGATGATACTTGTGAACCCGGTATAACCTGAAAGCGTACGCGACATCAACAGGTCAGTCGTGATTTTTTTATAATAATCCGCGGTGATGGTTAAGCGCCCTTTAAACAAGCCCACATCGATGCCGAAATCGGTCTGTTCGGTACTTTCCCATTTCAGGTCCGGATTTGGCGCGTTCGCAATGAAGAAACCCAGGTCGGTACCATCACCGCCATTGTAGGGGTAATTGCTGCCAGAGCCGATGCGTGAAATGGTCTGGTAGGGGCTGATACCCTGGTTACCGGTAATGCCCCAGCTGACCCTGATTTTAAGGTTGGAAAAAACATCCAGGTTTTTGACAAAATTTTCTTCCGACGCGCGCCAGGCGACAGATCCGGACGGGAAGTATCCCCATTTGTTGTTTGTGCCAAACACCGACGAACCATCGGCGCGGTAACTGGCTGTAAACAAATACCTGTCTGCGTACTGGTAATTGATGCGGCCGAGGTACGAATTCAACACGCGTTCGTCGGCGTCGGAGGTCGGCGTAACGATATTGGCGCCGCCAAGGTTGTACACCCCGGTCTGGTCTACCAGGAAATCACGGGCACGAACAGACGAAAAATTTGATTTATAGTATTGCTGTTCCGCCACCGCCGTTATGGTGAAATGATGCTTTTGAATCGCTTTGTCGTAGGTAATTATATTCGAGTTCTGGTAGTTTAACCCGGTACTTTCAAACGAGATGCCGAGCCCGTTGGATTGTTTTCCTTCATAAGTTTTGAGGTTGTGGTAAATGCGGTTGTTGGTATTGATGATATTGGCACCGCCGGTGATCTTCAGTGAGAGCCCGGCCAGCGGTTTGAATTCCAGGTAGGCGTTCAATACATTGCGGATGGTGTTGTTGTCTATGTTCGGCTCTACCGCACTGGCCAGCGGGTTCCAGGTATCCGGTGCGCCATACCCCGGCCTGTGAATACTGTAATTTCCGTTGGCATCATAAATGGGCTCGGTCGGCGCCCAGCGGGGTGCCACGTTTACAGAGTTACCGAGGAAACTGACATCCGCGCTGCCAAAGGGGGGCGAATTGCCTGCCTCCTTGGACCCTGCCCAGCTTAATCCGAATCCCGCCCATTTGGTGATATCTGTTTTTAAGTTGGCCCGTAATGAAAACCGCTGGTATTCCGAGTTGACGAGGATGCCCTGCTGGTTCAGGTAACCGCCCGAAACCAGATATTTGAGGTTGTCTGTTCCACCGCTCATCGAGAGTTCATGATTCTGTATCGGCGCGGTGCGATAGATTACATCCTGCCAGTCTGTTCCTCCGTTGGTCTCGTATTTCTTAACCTCGGCATCAGAAAAAATTGGCAATGGCGTGGCGCCGCTTCCATTGCGGGTCAACGCATTGGCATTGATCGTTTTGGCGAAGTCTGCCGCGTTCATCACATCCAGTTTCTTGCGCAGCACAGAGAGGCCGTAGCTGTAATTATAGCCGATCATGGGCTTGCCCTTCTTGCCCAGTTTCGTGGTGATCAGCACCACCCCGTTGGCGCCTTGTGCACCATAGATGGCGGTAGCGGACGCATCTTTCAGAATCTCGATCGACTCGATATCGTTCGGGTTCAGGGAGTTGAGATTTCCACCCTGCAGGCCGTCAATAACAATCAACGCGTTGTTGCCGCCGTTGATCGAATTCATCCCGCGTACGCGAATGGTGGTATTGCCACCGGGTGCACCATCGGTATTCAACACCATTACCCCCGCGGCCCGGCCCTGCAGCGCCTGGTCCACACGCTGCGTGGACAACTGCGTAAGATCAGCTCCTTTGATTGAACTGATCGCCCCGGTGATGTCACTCTTTTTCTGTGTACCGTACCCAACTACCACAACATCCTTTAACTGACCTGCATCCTGCACCAGGCGTATCGTAAGGGAACTCGCTGCTCCGATTGAAACACGGTTCATGGTGTAATCCACATGACCAACCTCCAGCTGGCTTTTGCCTACAGGCACCTTGATGGTGAACCTGCCATCCTCACCAGTCGATGTACCGATCGAGGTACCGACCACCACGACGCTTGCGCCAGATAATGGCTGTCCGTCTTCCGAAGACGTAACGGTACCGGTTATGCTCTTTTCCTGGGCATAGCTTTCGCTGCACCATGTTAATGCGGTTAAAAACACCAGTGAATTCAGGATACGTTTCATAAGCGTTGGGGGGTATGTATTGGTTTACAATTGACATGCTGAAAAATACCAGGGCACTGAATCCAGGCGGCGACGGGTAATGAAGGCGGGTACAGATAAGTGAAAGGTGAAATTGTCACTTCCCAGCTTTGCCGGGTGCAATCAGGAATCTTCGGGAGAAATGACAATGATTGTTTAACAAACTTACTTTATTAAATGGCTTTAAAAAACAGCCCGCGAAGGTTTTTTTAATTCCCCGTGAGTGATTGTTCCCGGCATTTCGCACCGTAAATGCATTAATATTGTCGTAAAATATACAGTATGCCCAGCCAGAAATTATTAGCTTTTGCTGAATATGTAAAAACGCATGTAGGTGTTTCAGACAACAACGAGGTACCGGTGCAAGGTATACTGGATGCATTCGGGCTTACCGGGGCGGATCGCGACCAGATGTTGCAAGAGTTGCATGCAATCGGGGCCGTCAAAACCGCACATATGGATTCGCCATTGCTGCTCGACAAGTTACCGGGCGAGTAACAAGCAGACGCAACAACTTTTACTTTCACAACAGTTGACCTTTTACCATTGCATGGCATGGGGCCATCGAGCCTTCCGAAAAGGCGTGCCGCAGGTCAAGCGGCGGGTCTTGCTTTCAACACCGGATAACCGTCCTCTCCCAAGTCAGGGCGCTATGGCATATTTTTTACATGCTGTAATCATACCGATTAATTAATACTACATATTATGGACATAAATCAACTGGACGAAACAACAACATCAGGTCAGACCTTATCATTCTGGGTGGATTCAGAAGAGCCGCTGTCGTTTGAGCCGGTTACCACCGAATTAACCACCGACGTGTTGATCATCGGTGGCGGCATATCCGGGCTCAGTACGGCATATTGCCTGTTAAAGGCAGGCAAAAAAGTGGTGCTCGTTGACAACGGTTCGTTGGGAAGCGGTGAAACAGGACGAACGACCGCGCACCTGACCGCCGCACTGGACGACCGGTATTACGACATAAAAAAGGTATTTGGCGAAGAGGGTATGCGCAAAGCAGCCGAAAGCCACCTGGCGGCCATTGACTGGATTGAGCAAGTGATCGGTAATGAATTTATTGTGTGCGATTTTGAACGCACAGATGGCTACCTGTTTCTTCATCCGTCTGATAAAATTGAAAATCTTCAGCAAGAACTTG
>JBBSSY010000048.1:0-10654 GCA_038241595.1 Chitinophagales bacterium
AAAAGACATGCCAAACCTCACTAAATTAAATCTTAACTATTCAACGATTACTGCTAACGGACTGGCACAGTTGCTTTCGCTCAAAAATTTGCAGCAGTTGTCATTGTCTGGTACTTCAGTTAATGCTGCAGCGATAGAAAAACTCATGATTTTACCGCAGTTGAAAAATATATTTCTCTGGAACACGGCCATCGACAGCGCGGAAATAAAAAAATGGCAGGCCAGGTTCCCGGGAATCCGCCTGGAGACCGGTTTTGTTGACAATGGAGAGCAAAAAATGGCCCTTTCACAACCAGTCATCAAACCACAGGTCACTGTCATTACGGAACCCATTACGGTGTCCATGAAACATCCTTTTCACGGGGTGAATATCCGTTACACGACTGACGGCACCATGCCAGACAGTGTGAACAGCAAATTGTATACGGGTCCATTTCAGATTGACAGTACCACCATACTGGTTGCCCGCGCGTTTAAGGATGGCTGGTATGGAAGTAACGAGGGTAGGGCAACCTATCTAAAACGTGGCTTTTTGCCAGATTCTGTTGACATGTTGACGCCACCCGATCCAAAATATAAAAGCGTAGATAAGAAGATTTTATCTGATGCGGTATTGGGCGATATGAATATTGCCAATGGTGACTGGCTCGGTTACCAGGTAAATGATGCGGGGTATTGTCTTTATTTCAACAAAGCCGTAACCATTGACCAGCTAACGTTAAACCTGTTGAAAAATACCGGTTCATCTATTTTCCCCCCCACCAGTACGGCTATTTGGGGAGGTCCCGACAAAGACCATTTGTCCTTGCTGGCGCAGCTTACGCCGCCAGCGATAACAAGGAATGAACCGGCAGCGGTTTTCACGCAGGTGCTCAATTTCCGACCTGTGCAGGTCAAGGTGGTGAAAGTAGTGGCCTCTCACCTAAAAACAATCCCGGCCTGGCACAAAAACAAGGGCAAAGATGGCTGGGTGTTAATCAGTGAGATTGTCGTTAACTGATGCAGTTTAATTGGCCATGGTGATGGTGAAATAATACTTGTGCCACCGTATGTTGTCTAAAGCAGCGAATACGGGTCAAAGCGCGCCAGCCAACTTTACTACAAACAGTTCCGCAGGCACATCTCCCGGGCGCATACCAGAAAGGTCGATCACACAATCAGCACCCGCCTTCTTCAACACGATCTTTTTGACGCTTCCCAATATACGCGCGGTGGCACCGGCGGCCGGGGTGAAATCTTTAATACGAATTTCCTGTTGGTATGCGGGAACAACACAATACAAATCCTTGACAATTCCCATTCTCCATCGGAAAATATTACCGCTGGTTTATATTTCGTTATACCAGGTCCTTGAACTGCGGGATCATGTGTTCAGATACAAAGCGTTTCCTGTCGCTCAGCCAAAGTGGATTGAACCACTTAAATAAGGAATAATATTAGCCCATCTTCAGACCGGCAGCACGAACCGCGGTGGAAAGATCGCCTAGCAGGTCACGGTGAGGGGTACCCGTAACCGCGTTCCATGGCCGTTGCCAGCTTCTGTCTGCCTCGGCGCTGTTCCACAGTGCGTCTGCGCGCGAATTCCTGCCTCATTGAAAGTGATCCCTTTGGCTTCCTGCTGCAAAATAACCCCTGGTCCGGGAAATTTGTATATTCGACGTATGTATAAACTGTTTTTCTTACTGGTTGTTTTCTTAAGCACAGAAGCACAGGGGCAGGCACGCACAGATAAGTTCTTACTTGATCTCCTGCGCCAGGACACGGGCAAACAGTTGCACCAGGTGTTAAACGAGCCCGATAAATACCGTTGCCAGGTGGTATATACGCAAATAAACCGCGATCGCAATAACCAGCCGACCTTTACAAATTATTACTTTAATGAAAACCCTACGCTGTATTTTAACCCGGCGTCAACGGTAAAACTGCCCCTTGCGTTTCTCTCGCTCGAAAAACTGGCGAAGATGAACGTAAAGGGTGTCAATAAATATACGCCCATCCAATTCGACAGCAGCTTCGCAGGACAAACAACCGCATTCACCGACAGCACCGCTGAGAACAATCTTCCATCGATTGCGCAGTACATCAGGAAAGCATTTCTCATCAGCGACAACGACGCCTACAACCGCATGTATGAATTCGTTGGACAGCAGGCCATCAATAAAAATTTACATGACAAAGGTTATCCTGACGTGCGCATCACCAGGCAGTTTATGGGTTTCAACGCCGAACAAAACCGGCATACCAACCCGGTCCGTTTTCTTGGACCGGGTCAGCAGGTAATCTACACACAGCCGGCAGCTTATAATTCGGATTCAATATATTTTCCGCAGGAGATTAAAGTGGGTATCGGGTACCTGGACGCAAAGGACAGCCTGGTGAATGAACCGATCGACTTCACAGGTGCCAATAATTATCCACTAAAAGATTACCAGCAATTGCTGCAATCTGTTTTGTTTCCGCAATCTGTTCCCGTCAAACAGCGGTTTACGTTAACGAGCGATGACAGGCAATTCCTGGTGCGGTATCTATCCCAGTTCCCGTCGGAAACCAGTTATCCAAAATATGATACCGCGGAATACTACGACAGCTATGTAAAATTTTTCTTTAAGCAGGGTGCTAAAAAGTTGCCTGAAGTGGTGAGGGTCTTTAATAAAGTAGGGTGGGCGTATGGTTTCCTTACCGACATATCCTACGTGGTGGATTTTAAAAACAAGGTAGAGTTTATGCTGGCCGCCACTGTCTATGTAAACAGCGATGGCATTCTCAACGACAACAAATACGACTACGATTCGATCGGTTACCCGTTCATGTACCAGCTGGGTCAGTCGATATACAGGTATGAACGACACAGAAAACGGGCATTTCTGCCCGATTTGTCTGCGTTTAAAATTAAGTATGATAAACGATCGCCGTCTGATTTGCGACCCGCGATCAAAGATGCCGAAAACTGAAAACGGTGAACCAGCATATCATCCTAGCTGCCGCGCTGTGAGCCGCCGGTCATGCCTTTTTTCATACCGCCGGCTGCTGCCTTGGTACTTTTATTGGCAATGAACTTTGACTGCTGTGGCGAATTTTTTGGATTCGGCTTTTTCTTATCGTCTTTCTTACCTTTTTGATTCATTAGACTCATAATTGTACGTTTTATCCTTTAAAGATAAAACCTTCCGCCGTCAATTTCAACAATTGATGTTGCTAACCTTTTAATTCAGTGAAGCCCTCACTACCTTCACCGGCAAATGATTACAGAAGAAACCATAAAATTGTCCCGGATACTATGGGACTACCATCTCATGAACCTGCCACCGGTTAACTCGGATTGCATCCTGGTGCTGGGCAGCCACGACCTGCGCGTGGCCGATCGCGCGGCCGAGTTGTACCACCAGGGCATCGCACCCTGGATCATTTTTTCGGGCGGATTCGGTAATTACACCGCGTCAATCTGGACCGTGCCCGAAGCGGATCAACTGGCGCAAATCGCGGTGCGAAAGGGCGTGCCCGCCAGTGCGCTTTTAGTCGAGAACCGATCCACCAACACCGGCGAAAACATCCTGTTCACCCAGCAGTTGCTGGCTGAAAAAAACCTGTCAGTCCACTCGTTTGTACTGGTGCAAAAACCATATATGGAACGAAGGAGTTACGCCACCTTAAAAAAACACTGGCCGGACAAAGCCGTCACCGTCACCTCGCCATTGTTGTCCTTTGACGACTATCCTACCGCAGAAATACCCATGGAGAAGGTTATCAATCATATGGTCGGCGACCTCCAACGCATAAAAATCTATCCTGCAAAAGGGTTCCAGGTCTACCAGGAAATTCCAGACGAGGTGTGGCAGGCGGGTGAACGGCTCATGGAACTGGGGTTTACTGAGTACCTCGCAAAAACATAGAATCAGCCTTTGTAAGCCTGGACAAGTTTTACCGCCTCTACGGCCTCTTTTACATCATGAACGCGAAGGATGCTGGCACCGTTCAACAGGCTTATTGTATTTAAAACGGTGGTACCGTTCAACGCCTGGTCAGCGGTAGTACCAAGCGTTTTGTAAATCGTCGCTTTCCTGGAGATGCCTGCCAGGATCGGCCGGGCCAGTATCTTTAAGGTGGCCAGCTGCTTCAACACCTGCAGGTTCTGCGCGGCATTTTTACTAAAGCCAAAGCCCGGGTCAATGATCACGTCATGTATCCCCGCAAGCCGGCACTGCTCCAGCCGCCTCGAAAAATAATCAATCAATTCAATCATGATATCGTCGTACACGACCGGCTGGTGCATGGTTTCGGGGGTGCCACGGAGGTGCATACAAATGTACGGGACGTGCAACGAACCGACTGTTTCCAGCATAAGCGGATCAGCGGTGCCACCGCTGATATCGTTCACGATCACAGCCCCGGCCTGCACGGCGGCATGTGCAACCGCAGAATAGTAAGTATCCACCGAAATCAGCGCTTCCGGGAATGAATGGTGTACCGCTTCTATGGCAGGGATCACCCGGCTGCGTTCTTCGTCAGCGCCGGCAATACCACTCCCGGGCCGGGTGCTTTGTCCACCGATATCGAGGAAAACAGCACCTGCTGCAAGCATTTTTTCCGCCCTTTTTTTTATCTCCTCCAAACCCGTAAAACGGCTCGCTGCGAAAAACGAATCGGGTGTAATATTGAGAATGCCCATAACAACGGGGCTGTCAATCGTGAGCAGCCTGCCGCGGCAATTCAGGGTAAACCCCGACGGTGTATTATTTTGGGATTTCATTTAAAGAAAATGAATTTATTTTACCAAAAGTAACGAAGTCAGTGTTTGGCATTCGGACTTATTCAGGAAACAAATTCCCCGACGAGATGATGATGAACGGAACCGATCAGCAATATGACCAGGCAATCAAAGGATGCAGGGATATCTTCCTGAAGAAGACCATCGACTATGGCACATCCTGGCGCGTATTGCGGACCATCTCTATCGTAGACCAGATATACATAAAGGCAAAACGGATCCGTACCATCCAGGAAAAAGCCACACAACGGATAGGAGATGACATCACCTCCGAATTCAGGGGAATACTTAATTACGCCGTGATCGGGCTGATACAGGCTGGTTTATCGGCAGGAGAAAGTGAAGAATTGCCAGTTACTGTCGTCGAAAAACACTACGACGAAACAGTCGCCGCGGCGAAGATCCTGATGCAGAACAAAAACCACGATTACGGGGAAGCCTGGCGCGACATGAGCCAGGAAAGTTTCACCGATCTGATCTTGTCAAAACTGCTTCGCATTAAACAGATCCTCCTGAATAAAGGCAACACGCTGATCAGTGAAGGCATCGATTCAAATTATTACGACATTATTAATTACGCGGTATTTGCCCTGATACAAATTTGGCTGGGCAACGAAAAAACAACCGCGGAGGTCTGACCTGGTTTTACATGAATATTATTTACCCGGTAACAAGCGGTTCGTTTTGTTGCTGGCCGGAATACCTGCCGGGCAGGTTGCCAGCTTGCAAAACATTGCTTACATTCAATGCCCATGATCCTCCATAACTACGAAATACTCTTACTGACACGCGAACTGATGATTGAGATCCACCGGCTAACGGTGCAGTTGTCGGCTATGCAGATGTTTGAAAACCGTCAACATCTGCCCGGTTCGGTATTCTCGGTAACATCGGCGATTGCCGAAGGCTGCACCAGGAAACAGTACAGTTATGAATTCATCAAACACCTGGTAAGTGCGCAGACATTTGGCAACAGTACCGATCATCTTGAAACATTGTTTGAGAAGGGTTCGCTGAACAAGGAAAATCTCTGCGCGGCATTAAAAAACAAACTTGAAATACTGGGAAACATGATCAACGGTTTAAACCAATCCGCTGATGTCGCCAGGCCGGACACAAACTAATTTCGCTCCATCAAAACGCTTCCACATTCATGAAATTTTTACTCTCTTTCGCGCGTTTCATCGTAGGCGTACTATTTATTTTTTCCGGGTTGATAAAGGCCAACGACCCGCTGGGATTGAGTTACAAAATGCAGGAGTTTTTCGAGATCTGGGGCTGGCATGCACTCAATGATTTTTCGCTGGCTTTTTCCGTACTGATGATCGGTTTTGAGATCATCGCGGGCATCGCCGTTTTACTCGGCTGGCAGATGCGTTTGTTCAGCTGGCTACTCCTCCTGCTCACAATATTTTTTACATTTCTCACCGGCTACGCGGTTTTCTCCGGCAAGGTGCGCGAATGTGGTTGCTTCGGTGATTGTATACCGCTTACTGCAGAACAGTCTTTTACGAAAGACATCGTGCTGTTGCTGATCATTGTATTCATTTTCACACAACGCAATAAGATCAAGCCCTTGCTGTCTGCCTCCCTTTCCCTGTTGGCCCTGCTTGCAGGCGCTCTCTTCGCTTTTGGCCTGCAGGGGTATGTGTTAAAACATCTTCCGGTGGTAGACTGCCTACCGTATAAATTGGGCAAGAATATTCCGGACCAGATGAAAGTGCCGCCGGGCTCGCTGCCGGACAGCACGGTGATTAGTTTTGTTTATACAAAAGATGGAAAGCCGGTTGAATTTACTGCCGACAAATTCCCGGACGATTTTAACGATTCGGCGTACCAGTTTGTAAAGCGGTACGACAAACTCATCCGGCTGGGAACTGCCGTGGTGCCCATCAAGGATTTTGCGCTCGGTACTATGTCTGGCAACGATACCACCGAAGCGATACTGGCCACACCGGGTTATTCGGTACTCGTCTTTACAAAGGGTTTTGATTCGCCAAAGCCCGGCTGGCAGGAGACGTTCGCTGTCGGCGAATCGGTGATGCGCGAGAAAAAAATCCCGCTGTATTTTGTAACAAGCGATTACAACAACCTCAACGCCTGGGTGAGGGCGAACAACATGACAGCACACGCGACCGTTTTAAAATGCGATTTCGTGGCGATTAAAACCGCCGCCCGGGCGAACCCCACCATGTACCTGCTGAAGCAGGGGAATATTGTAAACAAGTGGAGTTACGCCGATTTCGACAAAGCCGTGCAGGCACTGAAAGCATTGCCATGATTGCGTATCTTTCCTTTAAATTCGTTCATTGTTCAGATACATCATCGTAAAAATAGGGTACGGTTTCCTCGTGATGCTCGGCGTGGTCGTTGTCGTCTTTTTTCTTTTCCAGGGTTTCGGCGATCCTTCGCGCCTGGTGATCGGGCAACGTGCGGATGCATCCACGCAGGATAATATCCGCAAGGAACTGTACCTCGATCAGCCAAAATACAAACAGTTCTTCCATTACCTCAACGATGTATCCCCCCTAGGCATTCATACCGCACAAGAAATTGAATCAAAACAGTTACGGGGCTTTTTCGCGGGTGGCACCTATAAAATCGGACTAAAGGTTCCGTACCTCCGCCGTTCGTACCAGACCAAGAAAAATGTGCTGGACATCTTGCTGGAAGCGCTTCCAGGCACATTGTTGCTGGCCCTGGCCGCTATGTTCCTTGCCACGGTGGTGGGTATTTTTCTCGGCGTCGTGGCTGCGGTCAAAAAAGACACCTGGATGGATACTACGGCCATTTTCACCAGCATACTGGGTATTTCCGCGCCTTCCTTTTTTACCGGCATCATCATCGCATACCTGTTCGGTTACGTATGGAGCGATTATACCGGTTTGCACATGACGGGCAGCTGGTTCGACATGGATGAACGCACTGGTGAGAAGTACCTGACGCTGCGTAATCTCTGGTTACCCGCGATCACCCTGGGCATCCGCCCGTTGGCCATTATCACTCAGCTCACGCGCAGTTCCATGCTCGATATCCTTAACCAGGATTATATCCGCACCGCATACGCCAAAGGGCTTGGAAAAACAGCAATCATCTGGAAACATGCGCTGCGCAATGCGCTCAACCCGGTCATTACCGCAATCACCGGTTGGTTCGCGGAGCTACTGGCGGGCGCCTTTTTCGTGGAATATATTTTCGGCTGGAAAGGCATCGGCAAAGTCACCGTAGATGCCCTCGAGAAACTGGATTTCCCGGTAGTGATGGGTGCCGTGCTGGTGTCTGCTGCTTTTTTTATCACCATAAATATCCTGGCAGATGTTTTATACGGCGTGATTGATCCCAGGGTGCGTCTATCGTAAAAACCGGATCCGGCGACTGGGAGGAACAAAGAAATTTTTTAATTCAATCGTGTGACAGAATTGCTTACATATCTTTGACGAATGGGTGAATATTCTCTCGGTGACGCAATGAAACAATTTCTTCAGAACAGCCGGTTGAAAGGTTATATGCAGGCATTTGAAATAGAAGCGGTGTGGGAAAAAATCATGGGCAAAACAATAGCCAAATACACGGAGAAAATCTCCATATCCGGAGATAAATTATACATCACCACCTTTGTCGCCCCGCTCAAACAGGAATTGATGTACCAGAAAGAAACCATTATCCAGCGAGTAAACGAAGCGCTGGGTGAAACGATCATCAAAGAAGTGATCATACATTAACTAGCGGCCCGGAACATCGCTGTTAAATTTCTCCAGGCACTTTCGATCCTGCAGCGTGACGAAACAGGTTTTAAAATCCCAGCCGCCAAATACGATATTGCTTACATTTTTCCCCTTCAACGGAACTTCCTGGATCTGTCTTCCGTCCCGGTTAAAAATAGCAATGGCTCCTTTGCCGTAGCGGCAGATGTAGAGATTGCCGTTGATGTCGCATTTCATCCCATCCAGCCCAAAATCTTTGAAGGAGGTAAATAATCTTTTGTTGCCGAGGTCACCTTTGTCGTCCACATCAAATGCCCACACGTTTCGCTGTACGCTTTCATTAACATAAAGTGTTCTGCCATCGGGGCTCAGACAAATTCCGTTGGTCGTTCCCATTTGATCTTTGGCTATTACCGGGTAACCCGCCACATCTATCCGCCAGATCTTGCCTGTACCATTTTTCCAGTCGGGATCGGAGGCAAACACCTGGCCGTTGCGGTTGATACAGATATCGTTTGGCTGGCTGAAATTGTCGTTGTGACAGAATACGGACACGACGCGTGTTGTCGTATTCACGAGCAAGATATTGTGACCGGTAAAATCTGCGACCAGCATATTGCCTTCTTTATTAAACTGGATGCTGTTGCCGGTACTGTTTGGGGGAAGCTGGACATAAACGGAGCAAACGCCATTTTTGTCAACGGCTGCAATGGTGCCATCTCGTTGGTAATTAACAACAAACAGGTTGCCATCATTATCAACTGCAGGGCCTTCAATGTTACTGGTAAACTGGTTTTCTGCGGTATAATCGTATGCCTTGAAAAGGGATCGTTCGAATGCGTGTGAAGTTGTTTTACAGGAAACGGCCACTACGGCCAGCAGGCAGGCCAGTATTGTGCGTAGATTAATCGGAAACATGGGGTAAAGATACTGGAATTTGTGGCAATGTGCCGAACCACCGCGGCATTAAAGCTTGTGGCTTCGCCATGGCTGGTGCTGGTTTCCTGGTTCAGAGATGTACCAGGTCAAAAGCTAGCTGCAACTGTTCCAGTTGTCCCTTCAGCCGTCCGCAATGCGTATCGGTGATGAATATCTGGCCATCGTTCTCTTTGCAAACCCATTCGAGCAGGTTTTGCATCCGTGCCTCATCCAGTTTTTCAAAGAGATCATCCAGCAAAAGCAGGGGCGCGTAGCCTTTGGTGGTTTTTAATACGTCAAACTCAGCCAGTTTGAGGGCAAACAACAAACTCTTTCGCTGACCCTGGCTGGCGATGGATTTAAAAGGCAGCCCCTGCAGGCTGAATTCGAGATCGTCCTTGTGGATACCGCCGTTGCTGCGCTGCAAGAGCAGGTCTTTATCGCGCAACTGATGCAGGAGCGCATCGAACGAATGGTGGTGGAGCTGGCTCGAATACGTGATTCCGACCTCGTAGTCAGCGCCCGATATCCGCTGATAGAATTGCTGAATGAGCGGAATAAATCCTTCCAGGAACGTCTTTCGTTTTTCGAAGATGAAGCGCCCGGGTTTAATCAACTGGTCGTTCAGCACGTCGAGCAGGTTTTCGTCGATCCGCTTGTGCTCACTGAACGATCGAAGCAGGCCATTGCGTTGCTGCAATACCTTGTTGTATTCTATAAGCGCAACGAGATAGCCGTGATCCAATTGGGAGAGCAGCGCATCTAGAAACCGACGCCGTTCTTCACTTGCTTCGGTGATGATCTGCACATCATCCGGGGCGATCATTACGCAGGGAAAGTGCCCGATGTGTGCTGAAAACTTGAGGTAATTGTCGTCATCGAGTGAGAATTCTTTTTTCCCTGTTTCGCGCAGGATACACACGATGCGGTGCTGGCAGGCATTTTTGTCGAAAACGGTATCGATCCGGAAGCCCTGGCTGCCGGTGCTGACGTTTTGGGCATCGCTGCGTGTAAAGTAGCTTTTCGTAAAACACGCGTAATAGATGGCATCGAGCAGGTTTGTTTTACCGATGCCATTCCTGCCGCAGATACCGGTAATCCGTTGCGGGAACTGGAAAGAGGAAGTACGGTAATTTTTAAATTGCAACAGGGATATTTCGAGTAAGCGCAGCAGTGAAACTGTTTTAGGTTGCAAGATAAAGCAATTGACTCGTGCATTATTGCGTTGGTGTGGTAATTCCGCAACTGGCGAAGGGGTAATCCGCGG
>JBBSSY010000049.1:0-10648 GCA_038241595.1 Chitinophagales bacterium
AACTGATCAGGGTGCTGAGCGGAATCATCTGCCCCGCCGAATTTTTTACCTGGTATTGAGAGAGGTTATGGATATCGGCCCGGAACGCGGTGTCGGCCTGCGCCACTACGCGGAAGTTGCGTCCATAGAGAGTGAAGTCATTTACGTAGCGGCTGCCCAGGAACGTCTGAAGGGTGCTGTAGACGTCCGCGAGCGAAATGCCCAGTTTTTTTACTTTTTCACGATCCACATCCACCTGGTAACCAGGCGTACGGGCGGTAAAGAAGGAGAATACGCGACTCAGCTCCGGTCGTTTGTTGGCTTCCGCCAGGAAGTTCTGCACCACTTTCTCAAACTGCTTGATGTCATCGGTACTCTCCCGCTGCTGCAGTTCAAAGGTAAAACCGCCTGTTTGTCCAAGCCCGGGGATTGCCGGCGGTGATACCACGATCACATTGGCACCTTTGATGCTCGCAAATTTCTGCTGCAGCGTCGCTATAAGTCCGTTCAGTTGCAGCGACTTGTCTTTTCTTTCATTCCAGGGTTTTAATTGGGTGAAGATGGTACCGCTATTTGATTTGGAAGCGAACGTAATTACGTTGAGGCCGCCCAATGCGGCATAATGGGCAATGCCGGGTGTTTCGTCCATGATGTGCATCATGCTGTCGAGCACTTCCAGGCTGCGGCTGCTGGAAGAAGCTTCCGGCAGTTCGAAGGTCACAAACAAACGGCCTTCATCTTCTGTCGGCAAAAATCCGGTGGGCTTGCTTTTAAACAATAACCCGGTACCGATAAACAAACATACCAGCAACACCAGCACATACGGCGTATACTGGATGCACTTTTTAACGTTGACAGTATAAGAAAGACTGCGCCTGCGGAACCATTCGTTGAACTTATAGAAGAATTTATTCAGTCCGCGCGAGTCTTTGTCGAGGTGCATGGGTCGCAGGAACATCGAACAAAGTGCGGGCGTGAGTGACAGCGCGACAAATGCCGAAATCAGTACCGATATCGCGATAGTGATCGCGAATTGCTGGTACAGTTTACCGACGATACCCGGTATAAAACCAACCGGGATAAACACCGCGGCCAGGATGAGCGCGATCGCAATCACCGGCCCGGAAATGTCTTTCATCGCCTTCTCTGTGGCATCTTTGGGGGAGAGGCCCTCTTCGTCAATATAATGCTGTACGGCTTCCACCACTACGATGGCATCATCCACCACGATACCAATGGCCAGTACGAAACCGAACATGGTCAGGGTATTGATGGTGAATCCGAGCGGGATAAAAAACGCGAATGTTCCGATGATGGAAACAGGGATCGCGAGGACGGGGATCAGCGTCGCGCGCCAGCTCTGCAGGAACAGGAACACGACAAGGGTTACCAGGGCGAGCGCTTCCAGCAGCGTCTTGATCACTTCATGGATAGAAACCTGTACTACGGAAACCGATTCGAACGGGATCAGGTAGTCGACGTCGTTGGGAAAAGATTTTTTTAGATTTACAAGCGCTTCATTGATGCCTTTGGCGACATCCAGCGCGTTGCTGCCGGGTGCCTGGTACACCAGCAGGTACGAGGCGCGTTTACCATCCACGAACGAATTGCTCGCATAACTGAACTTGCCCAATTCCACGCGGGCAATGTCTTTCAGGTATACCAGCGAGCCATCAGCGGGCTTGCTGCGGATAACGATGTTCCTGAACTGCTCCTCCGTGTTCAGCCGGCTGTTGGTCAACACCGTGTATTCAAAAGCCTGCGTTGCAGGTTGCGGTGAAGAGCCCACCGAACCGGCGGCGATCTGTACGTTCTGTTCCTGCAGCGAAGCGATCACTTCGCCGGCTGTTAAAGCCAGCTGTGCCATGCGATCTGGTTGCAACCAGATACGCATACTGAAATCATCAGCGCGGGTAAAGATGTCACCCACACCGTTTACACGGAGGAGGGCGTCGCGGACAAAAATATTGGAGTAGTTATCAACGAACGTCACGTTGTGCGTGCCTTTGGGCGAGTACATGGCCACCAGCATCAGGATGCTCGGGCTGCGCTTGCGCGTTGTCAGGCCAAGCCGTTTTACATCATCAGGCAATGAAGGCGTGGCAATGCCCACGCGGTTCTGGATATCAAGCGCGGCAATGTCGGGATTGGTTCCCACCTTCAACGTTACATTGAGGGTGACACGACCATCGTTGGTACTGTTGCTTGACATGTACGCCATACCGGGTGTACCGTTTACCTGTGTTTCAATCGGGGTGGTAACGGTTTGTTCCACCGTTTGTGCATCGGCGCCCGTGAAACTCCCGGTTACCTGCACCGTAGGCGGTGTAATTTCCGGGTACTGGCTCACCGGCAAATTGAGGATTGACAGCGTACCCACCAGTATAATCACGATCGAAACCACGATGGCTGTTATCGGTCTTTTTATAAATGTATCTGCGATCATCTGTTGTTATTATTGTGTTTGACTAGCCCTGTGGCGTAGCGCTTTTTTCTTTTGACACCTGCACTTTGGCCCCATCCCGTAACTTCTGAATGCCTTCGGTGGCGATCTGGGTATTTACTTCCAGCCCTTTAGAAACGATCACGTTTCCTGCAATGCGACGTCCGAGTGTTACTTTCTGCTGGGCCACGGTACTGTCTTTTACGACGTACACAAAAAATTCGCCCATCTGCTCTACCACAGCTTTGTAGGGAATGAGGATCATTTTCTCGTTGCCATTATTTTCCACCCGGATGGTACAGCTCATGCCGGGACGAAGGATCTTTTTGGGATCAGCAAATACCACGCGGGCGCGGATGGTACCGGTTTGTGGATCGACGGCGCGATCGATCAACGCCAGCTGCCCCGGAATGGCGTACACCGTCTGGTCGGGCAAAATAATCTTAAATGTAGAATCCATTTTCTTTCCGCTCTGCTGCTGGAGCGTGGTAAAACGGGCAATGTCTTTTTCATCGACGGCAAAATCCACTGCCACCGGACTGTCTTGCGATACGGTGTTCAGGATCGATTGACCCGGTGCCACCGCGGCCCCCAGTTTAACCTGCGAAATACCGATCGTGCCGGTCAGGGGTGATTTGATCACCGAAAAACCGAGTGTTGACTGCACATTGCTCACGTTCGCCTGCGCCGCCGCTACCTGCATTTTGTTGGCTTCGAGATCAGCCAGCGCATGATCAAGGGTTTGACGGGCAATGGCATCTTTTTTGGCCAGGTCAGTGTACCTGTCGGCATCCTGCTGTGCGCGGGCAAGGTTTGCCTTCGCCACATTCAGGTTTGCGCTGGCCTGGTTGAAAGAGGCCTGGTACTGTTGCTGATCGATCGTGTACAACTTCATGCCTTTGGTTACGTGCTGCCCGTCCTTGAAATGTATGCCCGTAATATATCCTGAAACCTGCGGCCTGATTTCCACTTCGTTCAAAGCGGTTACTGTTGCAGGATATTCATTGTAGTACGTAGCGTCGCCTTCCGATACCTGCGTCACACTGATCGGCACTGCCGGCGGTGCCGGTGGCTGCGCCGGTTTTTTTTCTTTGCAGCCTGCAAACAATAAAACGGCGGCTATAACGGCTATGGTTAACTGATTGTTCATATTGAGAAATTGATGGTAGAATTAATAAGGAACGCTTCCGAGTGCTTTCTGCATATCGAGTTTGCTGGCAAGTACGTCATACAAGGCGTTGAGGTAATTGATCTGAGCGGTACGGAGATCGGTTTCAGCGATGATCACGTCAAGATATGTTTTGATGCCCGACGCGTATTGAAGCCGGAGGGTGTTATAAACATCCTCGGCCAGCAGCAGGTTTTCTTTCAGGGCATTGCGGGTGGCGAGGTTGCCTTTATAAGATGCCAGCGACTGTGCATACTCGGCGTCGATCTGGTTATTGACCGCGGCGATGTCCCAGCCAACCCGCGTCAGTTGCAGGTTTGCAGTGCGGATATTGTAATTCCGTTTGTTGCCCTGGAAAATCGGGATGGCTAACTGCAAGCCCACAAACGATGTGGGGTACGCGTGGTTATAGATTTGTGAAAACACGTCGCTTTGAAAAGAAGGCGTGTAATTACCCTGTGCACTGACGGTAGGCAGATAGGCCCACCGGTAATAACTGACGTTCGCCTTCAACAGGTTTTGTTGCGACTGCAATAATTGGTTCTCGATGCGGTTCTCGTACTGAACCCGTTGCAGCGTATCCATCACCACCTCTTTTTCCATCTGGAGGCTATCGTACACCACGCCGATCGGGCGCTGTGTCGGGTAACCAATCAATTGTTTGAGGTAGGTATATTTTGCATCCACCAGGTCAAAGGCTCGTTTACGGTCTGCGCGCGTATTGTTCAGCGCGATCTGTGCACGTTTATAATCGATTTTATCAACAAGACCGCCCTGGTATTGATTGTACGCATCCTGCAGGCTTCTTTCGAGACGCACGATGTTTTCATCCAGTACCTGCATCTGTTTCTGTGTGAGCAGCAGGTCATAATAGGCTTTACTCACTTCCACCACTACATTGATCTTGTTGCTGGTTGTTGTTTGCTGCGCCTGCCGGCGAACATCGCGAACGGTGCGATTGGCCAGCAACAAGTCTGAACTGAATATAGACTGCGTAAAGCCAAACTGGAAATTAGACGTATTCTTGGCACCAAGTTGAACGGCCCTTTTGGCGCCGGTAGTTGCGTCGGGGATAAAAGAAGTGGGAAGTTTTAAATAGTGCTGGATGCCGTAGTTCAGGTTCACCTGCGGGTACCAGTCTGCCAGCCGGGTCTTGATCTGGTTCTCGGTGATTTCTTCGTCTATCTGCGACTGACGAATCAGCGGCTGGTTTTTAATCGCATACTGGATGACGTCCGTGAGCCGGGCATTTTCTAGCAATGAATCTGATTTGTTTTGCGCGTATATGGGGGCCGGTTGTAAAAGGTATATGCAAAGAATAAAGCCGGAGATAATTTTACTCGTCATGAATAATGATATTGAATAATAGAACAACTGTTACTTTTCCATATGAAAAAGTGCACTTCGCGAAAAGTGTTAACAAGCAACGTTCGTAGAGCCGTATTGTTTGAGCACCCTGGCACCTGCCATCGAAGCCTCGGTGACCGCCTGCCTAATCCGTGTTTGGACGCTATTTACATTAAATCCTTCCTGCTGGTGGCGAAATAATCTGCTGGTTGCGTTTTATTCAGCTTTTTATACCCAATATGGCATTTTGGCAAATTGCGCAGCAGGTAAACATTTTGATTGAGGCACAATTGCAGGATATAACGATAACGTCCTCATTAGCAGGCATCCGAAGGGTGTGCAAATATCATCAAAAAATTGAAAAAAGGGGTATTAAAAGTTTCCCGTAATAGTAGTAGCAAGTACAGGAAGGGAAAATCAGGTCAGGATGGAAGGAATATTGGTAGGAAAGCGGGGTCCCGGCAGCGTGTACGACGATGCTACCTAGTGCAGTAGGTACGACGTATGCAGACGGGGGTGTCGAAATGCTCACATCAACCCGACCTGATACATCGTACCTACGGATTCTACCGATACATCGCCCCTGGCGGGGCTTGAGATCTGGTGCCCGCGGTTATTCTTGATAAGGCGGTTCTAATAAAAAACTTCCTCAGCCCCTAGCGGGGCTTCAAATCTGGTGACCTTGTTTACTTTATCCTGTTTTTAGCATGGGAAATGAATCCTGCGGTCTATCATTGATTCGCCCTTATTGATAAGGTGGAAAAATTGGGACGCAATCTGTAAAACCATCCCTTCAGCAACTCATGCTATGCCAATCCCGCTAGCTGCCTTTCAATCGCCTGGAACAACAGTTCTTTCGTCACAGAACCCTCTATTTTTTCCCCATTGATAAAAAACGTCGGCACATCGCGTACGCCGAGTTGCAACCCGTCCAACAGGTCATCACGCACCTGCCAGCTGTACAGCGAATTCACGAGTTTGTCTAGAAACCGCTTGTCGGTAATACCGATCTCGCGGGCGTAATTTTTCAGGCTGATGGTGCCAAGCTGCCGGCGATTTGCAAATAACAACTCGTGCATCTCCCAGAATTTACCATACTGGGCCGCAGCAACCGCCGCTTCCGCCGCTTTCATCGCATGCTGGTTAACCTGCGACAAGGGAAAATGCCGGAAATTAAAGCGGATACGGCCATCAAATAAAAACATTATTTCCCGTACGATTTTTTCCGCACGCGCGCAGGCTTCACTTTGATAATCACCAAATTCAACCAGCGACACCAGGGCTTCTGCCGGACCCAACCAGGTATTTTTGGACAGCACGATCGGTGCATTTTTTATGTTTACTGTCATGGTACACTATTAACAATTATGGTGCACGTTAGGTTCAGCAGCTACATTACACACGGATGCCATCCCCTGAAGGATGGCATCCGGCATCAAATGCCTCTCGCTTACTACCTTTTGTCAATGCACGGAAAGTATTATCTGTATTGAATCGCTGTTACTGGCTACTCGTATTTTCCATCTCGTGCACCTCGTTGCGGAAGACGACGACCCCGTCAAATACATCCACCAATACCGGCTGCGTTTTGTCGATGGTACCGGCCAGGATCTTCTTGCTCAGCTGGTTGACGATCTCTTTCTGAACAAGGCGTTTTAATGGCCTGGCACCAAACTGCGGATCAAATCCGTTTTCAGCCAGGTAATCAATTGCATATTCACTGAACTCCAGCCGGATGCCGCTTTTCAGCACCAGGTCTTTTAAATTGTTCAGCTGGATGCGGATAATGCCCTTGATCTCTTTTTTGAGCAGCGGCTGGAACATGATCACTTCATCGATGCGGTTTAAAAATTCAGGGCGGATCGTTTGGCGAAGCAGGTTGGTAACTTCAATTTTCGTGCGCTCTACCACTTCCTCCTTATTTTTTTCCGTAACATTTTCAAAATTCGCCTGTATGATGTGACTGCCGATATTGCTCGTCATAATGATGATGGTATTTTTAAAATTGACCACACGGCCTTTGTTATCGGTCAAGCGGCCATCGTCCAGCACCTGCAGCAGGATGTTAAATACATCCGGGTGCGCTTTTTCTATTTCATCGAGCAACACCACACTGTATGGTTTGCGGCGTACGGCTTCAGTCAGCTGCCCACCTTCGTCGTACCCTACATATCCCGGAGGTGCGCCGATCAAACGGCTCACCGCATGTTTCTCCTGGTATTCGCTCATATCAATGCGCGTCATCATACCGTCATCATCGAAGAGGTAATCTGCCAGGGCTTTGGCCAATTCGGTTTTACCTACCCCGGTGGTACCGAGGAAGATGAATGAACCAATCGGGCGCTTCGGATCCTGCAAACCGGCGCGGCTGCGTCGGATGGCATCGGCCACGGCTTCAATCGCTTCCTCCTGTCCCACAATCCGCTTATGCAGTTCGTCTTCCAGGTTCAGCAGTTTATCTTTTTCACTCTGCATCATCCGGGCAACGGGTATACCGGTAACCTTGGCCACGTTTTCGGCGATGTCTTCCGCATCCACTTCTTCTTTAAGCAATCGTTTTTCACTGATCTGAGACAGTTCCTGGGTAAATTTGGTAACGATGGCTTCCTGGTCTTTCACTTTTCCATACCGGATCTCAGCCACGAGGCCGTAGTTGCCTTCACGCTCCGCCTTTTCCGCCGCCATCTTCAGGTTTTCGATTTCAGCCTTGGCGTTCTGTATTTTTTCTACGATCTCTTTTTCCTGCTGCCATTTGGCTTTAAACGTATCGCGCTGTACGGAGAGATTTGCGATCTCGGTACCCAGTTCTTTTAATTTGGATTCGTCGCTTTCGCGTTTGATCGCTTCGCGTTCGATCTCCAGCTGGCGGATGCGGCGGTCGAGTTCGTCGAGTTCTTCCGGCATACTGTTCATTTCAAGGCGCAGTTTGGCGGCGCTTTCATCGATCAGGTCGATGGCTTTGTCTGGCAGGAAACGATCCGTGATATAACGATTTGACAGCTCTACGGCAGCGATGATCGCTTCATCCTTGATCCGCACATGGTGGTGCGTTTCGTATCGGTCCTTCAGGCCGCGGAGGATGGAGATCGCATCTTCCACGTTTGGTTCGTCGATCATCACCTTCTGGAAACGGCGTTCCAGGGCCTTGTCTTTTTCAAAAAATTTCTGGTATTCGTTTAAGGTAGTGGCCCCGATTGCGCGCAGTTCGCCGCGTGCCAGCGCCGGCTTCAAAATGTTGGCGGCGTCCATGGCCCCGTCGCCACCACCGGCACCTACGAGGGTATGAATTTCATCGATAAACAGGATGATGTCGCCTTCACTGCGGGTGACTTCGGTGATGACACTTTTCAGTCTTTCTTCAAATTCACCTTTGTATTTGGCACCGGCAATGAGCAGGCCCATATCCAGCGAATAAATTATCTTGGATTTAAGATTTTCGGGTACATCGCCGTTGATGATGCGATGCGCCAATCCTTCTGCGATGGCGGTTTTACCAACGCCGGGCTCACCAACAAGGATCGGGTTGTTTTTATTCCTGCGTGACAGGATGTGCAATGTTCTGCGAATCTCCTCATCGCGGCCGATCACGGGGTCAAGTTTACCGGCTCTTGCCAGTTCATTGAGGTTTTTCGCGTATTTGTTGAGTGCGTTAAACTGTGTTTCACTAGTCTGCGAAGAGATGGTCGACCCTTTTTTAAGATCCTTGATCGCAGTGATCATACCTTTTTCGGTAAGGCCGGCATTTTTTAGCAACGTGGCTGTATTGTCATTGCCCTGCAAGATCGCCAGCAACAGGTGTTCAACACTGATGAATTCATCATTGAACGTTTTCAGCGTTCCGGTAGCCCGGAGTACCACGTTGTTGACGTCGCGGCTGATGGTCTGCGCAGGTTCGCCGCCTTGAACTTTTGGCAGTTTGCCGATACTTTCCTCAAGTTTGCTGGCAACAAACGGAATGTTGACATTGTTTTTCTTCAGCAAGAACTCCACCGGGCTGTCATCGTCACTCAACAATGCGCTTAACAGGTGTTCTGTTTCGATGGTCGGATTCTGGTTGTTAAAAGCGATTTGCTGCGCCTTCTGAACCGCTTCCTGCGATTTGATCGTAAAGTTATTCAGGTTCATAATTTATCTTTAATTCGTTAATACTATTATCACAATTTGAAGTCTTGCATGGAAAGCAGGTAACGAACGTACCTTCGTTGGAAGCCGGAAGAATGTTCACATACGTTGGTTTATGACCGCAACTTCATTTAAATCTAGTTTCATGTTGCAAAAAGGTATCCAGAATACAGTTCAGGAAAATATGTCACTCAAACGCTTGTTTAACTGCTTGAATTGCAGTCTGGTATTGCTTTTCATGCTAATATTGCAGACAGCGGCAGCGCAGGAAAATTTTGCCTCGCTTGACCAGTTGCTCGATGCAAAAAAAGTACAGGCGGGCGGAAAGCTCATAACGCTTATTTATAAGGACGGAAAGGCGGTATATAAAAAAGAAGTCGGTGAAGATTACAAGATCAGCACGCCGTTACCTATCGGTGCCGCCAGCAAATGGCTGACCGCTGCCCTGGTAATGACTTTCGTAGAAAAAGGAGAACTGCGGCTTGACGATCCGGTGGCCAAATACATCCCCATGTTTACCGCCTACAGCAAAAGTTATATTACCATCCGGCATTGCCTTGCAGAAATTACCGGCATCGAATCGGAACCGAAAAGACTGACAAAAATATTGCAGAAGAGAAAATTTGATTCGCTGGAAGAAGAGGCAAACTACTACGCAAAAAATAAAGAGATCATCACCAGCCCCGGCAAGGAATTTTTTTACGGGGATATAGGTTATGTATTAGTGGGACGGGTATTGGAAGTAATCGCCAAAAAGAAAAGTTTCTCCAAACTGATGCAGGAACGCATTACCAAACCGCTCACCATGAAAAAAACCACTTTTATGCGCGACAGTGGTGCAGAAGATCCGGCAAACGGTGCGGTGGCAACGGCGGATGACCTGGCAAAATTCCTCTCGATGCTGTTAAATCATGGCGAACTATACGGCAAAAAGATTCTAACAGATAAATCCATCTTGGAAATGGAGAAGATTTCGTTCGCGGGACTGCCGGTTAAAAGCACGCCGGCCATGACAACCGGTTTCAACTACAGTTTTGGTGCGTGGGTGCAGGAATCAGATAAATCAGGCAAGGCAGCTGTCGTTTCTGCGCCTGGCCTCAACGGCGTGTGGCCCTACCTGGACCATTGCCGCAACTATGCCTGCGTGATCTTTACCAAACAACCCGAAAACGAGCAAAACCCCAACCCCTACCTGGAGATCAAGCAAGAGGTGGAGAAGTTGTTTAAGAGCAACTGTCAATGAGGACAGTTTGTGGTTTATAGTTTGTAGTTTATAGTTTATAGTTGTTGTCACTCATCAACTAACTATAAACTACAAACTACAAACTATAAACTATAAAATTGTTTTATGTTTGAAAACAAACACCAGCCGCTCGTACCGCTTTCTGTTTTTTACAAGCGGTTGATTAAAAGCGGCCTGATCGGGATTGGGGTCATTACGGTGTGCCTGGCCCTCGGCGTTGTTGGCTATCATTTTACGGGGAAAATCGGGTGGCTGGATTCGTTGCACACTGCGTCCATGATATTGTCGGGTATGGGCCCAGTCGTTCCGATTGATACGGTGCCGGGCAAATTGTTTTCTTCTTTCT
>JBBSSY010000050.1:0-10640 GCA_038241595.1 Chitinophagales bacterium
ATATTTTTATCTACATTAAATATTTTCCGGTCAATACCCATAATTAACCCAGGGCGCTGCGCCACGACAATTACTTCACCGAGCACCTTCGCGACAACTTCCAGTTTAACGTTTCCAAGATCCATAGAGGGACTGCTTTCCTTGTCTTTATTTTTTCGACGGTTATACCTGGCATCGATGTTGTTGAAACCTACGGCGCTGAAACGTACAAAAAATGAATCAGGCAAATTGATATCAGGGAATCGAAAATCACCATTTGCTTTTGTAAGCATCCCGGTTACCAAACTGTCCCCACCAGCGTCAGCAGTCGCTCCATTTTTTTTAACAAATACCTGCACGGAAGCCGCCTGGATCCCTTTATTGCTTGTTGCTTCCACCACTTTGCCATACAGACCGCCTGGTCGTCCAGGCTGCGGGTAGTCATCTTGTGGAATGTCTATGATTTCATCCTGGGCTACCACAGCTAAGTAGGTTATTGTTAACAGCGCAATGATAAAAGCTTTCTTCATATTTCCGTTTTAAAGCCGGCATAGGGACCGAATGAATTGCCGGAGCAATTATTCCTCCACTCATTCGGCAATACTGGTTCAAAGATCGTACCTGCCGTCCATGAATATACCGCCCGCTAGCACTGGTTTGATAACTCGCAGATGTTTCAGAAGAACATTCACCTCCAAAAACGTCGGGTCGACGCGCAAACAGATCGGGTAAGTATGCAAGTTGGAGCGATTTTTTTAAAAACGGGTTGAAAACGCATTAGAATGAAGTTAGAATAATCTTAAGCCGAAATTCTTGCAGAAGGCAGGATAATGGTGAACGTAGAGCCTACGCCTTGCTCGGAGGCCACGTCAATGGCGCCTTTATGAAGTTTGATAATGCGGTCTGTAAGCGATAAACCGAGACCAAAACCGTCACTCGCTATATTCTCCTGAACCCGGAAAAACGGCTGAAAGATATTTTTGATATCCGCTGGAGCAATTCCTTTGCCATTATCGCGTACGGTCACCACGATCTGTTTTTCCTCAACCCGCAATACGAGTATGGCCTGGTGGTTCATCGAATACTTACACGCATTCAAAACGATATTCTTTATTGCCAGGAACAGTAAATCTTCATTCCCGAAAACCAGCAGACTTTCTTCTGTTTCGGGTAATTTTTCAAATTGAAGGGACACGGAAAAATCGCTGTTGATCTTGGCCATCTCGGCAGGTATTGTCATAACGATTTCATCAATCCGTACGAGATCTATTTTTAAACCCCCGGCATTGCCGGATGCTTTGGCAAATTCAAGCAGCGTTCGTGTAAGCTTGCTCATGTGTCGAACGTCCTGGTGAATTGAATGGAGTACGGCCCTGTATTCTGCGGCAGGCCTTTCTTTCTGCAAGGCTACCTCAACCTGGCTGGAAACCGACGTCAGCGGGGTGGACAGTTCATGGGAGGCATTCGATATAAAACGCCGTTGTAGTTCGAAACTTTCCTGCAACCGGTTTAGCAGCTGGTTAAGCGTATCTGCAAGCGCAAACCATTCGTCTTTTGATTTGCCGGTATTTATTCGCCGGGCCAGGTTTTGGGCCGAGATGTCCTCCACATCGGTGGCGATTTTTTTTATGGGCATGAGCAGCCGCGTAGAGAAAATATAACCTGTCACCAGCACGAAAGCGGTGCCGACGAGAAAACTGATCCATAAAATATTTCCCAGGCTTTTTAGATTCTCTATCCCGTCAACATCTTCGCCGGCAGAAACGACCGTAATTTTCGACTTGCCATAGTTATGCTGATAGGCAATGGCTTCTTTTGCACCAAACGAAAAGAAATGAGCCACTTCCGGGTTATTACTACTTAGAATATCAGGTGACACGGGAATGGTGTCGCCCGGGGCGTCACTGTAACTATAAATCTCCTTACTTTGGCTGTCATAGGCCTGAACAGTCTTGTTTTTCAACGCTATTGTTGTCAGGGAATCGATTTGCTGCACCAGTCTCTTGTCAAACACTTCACGCTGGAATAAAAACCTCGCCGTGGTAATGGCGCGATTGGTCAGCCTCGTTTTTATCGTACTGATCCTTTTGGAATACGAAAAATAGTATATCTCTCCACATACGATGCCGAGTATGATAACCACCAGGATGGCAAATAGCAACGTGATGCGAATGCGAATGGGCATAAACAAGGATTCTGTTAACAGGTTAGGTGTGGAGAACGCAGAAACGTGCTGCCGACGCTTAAATTTAGTACACTAACGCTGGAGCGGATTAAACATACAGCAATAACTCAACTTTTCCGTATTTAATCAATCACTCTCCCTTCGATTCCATTTCATAATTCAGGGCGCCATCTACGATTCTGGCAGGTGCTGTGTAAGGATGTACCGTTGCCTTATTCATGCCCATAATATGCATTACTTTCCATTCGTGTAGTTTCAGGTAATCGGAAATCATAGATCGATGACACCGCCACCACACGGCTTCGGAGCACATATAAGCTGTTCGTTGTTTCAGTGCAATGTTTACGAGTTCTTTTATTCCGGCATCAAAAGCGCTTGTTTCCATATAGTCGGCGTAACCTCGAAAAGCCGGATGCCGCCAGCTCGTATTTTTTGAATCCGGGTTTGCTTTTCTTCTTCCGCCGAGTGCTTTGATATGTACATACTGGATACTGTGTTGGGGCAACGAAATTTCCAACGCTTCTTTATTGAATTGAGGAAATTTGCGTGAGCCGGGGAAATTTCTGACATCCGCAATTAACGTAATATCAAATGAATGCAATATGGCAACAAATTCCTCCAGTGAACGGGTGGAATGCCCAATTGTCCAAATTTCATTATTAGCTTCCATCAGGCTTATTTTACTCCCTATGTTTCTTCCAGTAATTTCTAATGCATAACCTGGTAACAAACCAGGTTCAACGGTTAAGCCACTCCTGAAGAACAAGTGCTTCATTATGCGCTTCATCTTTCGCACCGTAAACCAGTGTAACCACTCCTTTCTTATGTTGTTCGTTCAGTAATGACACTTGCTCGTCATTCTTTGTCAATTCCTTGCGGTATCTTTTTTTAAATTCTTCCCATTTGCCAGGATCATGCCCAAACCACTTTCGGAGTTCTGTAGTGGGGGCAATTTCCTTCAACCATAAATCAATATTTGCTTTTTCTTTCGTCAGTCCCCTCGGCCAGAGCCTGTCCACCAGAATACGTTTGCCGTCCTCGCTGACTGGTTTTTCATACGCTCTTTTAATCTTTACTTCCATGTTAAGTCACTGTTTTTGTGTACCCTTTAGCGCATTCCATCAACAGATTATCACGCGAGCGCTGAAAACAAATTAATCCTGGGTAAAAATTTTATTAACCCGGTCATGAACGAATTACAATAAATTTTTAGCGTTTCTTTCCTTTCCTGCTATCATCGGAGCCTGGGCAGCATCACGTCCTTGCTCTTCCCGTTTTCTTCCGTTTTACCATGTAATGGTAAAACGCCAGCCATTTCACCGATTATATTTACCAGTTCTGTTCCTGCGGGAATAACTATTTTGGCATTCGATTTAAGCGAAGCCTCAACGGTTTCTAATTTTTTTAACAATTGTGCATTACCAGTAAAGTATTTGTCTGCGGCTTCATTGACCAACATAATCGCTTCTGCTTCTCCTTCGGCATGCAATACCTGGGCTCTTTTATAGCCTTCCGCTTCTTTGATCTTAGCGCGTTTTACGCCATCCGCCACCGTTTCGGCAGCAGTTGCATAGTCAATAGCGGCAATTTTTTCGTTTTCGGCTTTTACTACCTTATTCATTGTTTCCTGAACATCCCTGGGCGGATCAATTTCTTTTAATTCAGTTCGAACAATTACAATTCCCCAGCTTGCAGTTTCGTTTTTAAGGGTGCTGTGTAATTCTGCATTGATCTTTCCTCGTTCGCTATTTGCAGACCTTAGGGTAAGTGTTCCGATGATGTTTCTTAGTGTAGTGCGAGCCAGGTTAACAATCTGTACTTTGTAATTATTGACATTGTATTGAGAGCTCTTTACACTTTCTTCCGATTCGATTACCCGGAAATAGACCTGGGCGTCAACGCTGGCATTTAGATTATCGTTCGTTATGATTTCCTGCGGCTGAGCATCCACCATTTGTTCGGTAATATTTACGATATAAATCTTATCTATAAACGGAATAATCCAGTGAAAACCAGGGTTGGCAAATTTGCTATACCTGCCTAGTCTTTCAATAAGCCCCCTATGGGTAGGCCTAACTATATTTACGCCAAGAAAAAATAATAAGCATATCCCTCCGGCAATAATGAATATAATTTGTGTTTCCATATGATCCTCCTTTTAAATTGCTGGTGCAGCAATATGGTTTTACATGTATTTGAACGTATTATAAAAACCGATTGGTTCGTGTCAATAGTGATTTATTTTATTGCCAACGTGGTAGTAAGCGTTAATAAAAAAATCGTCTCCTTTACAGCCAGAACACGGTGTGGAACGCGTTCATGCAACGCCAGCATTTGTCCCGGTAAATATTTTGACAAACCCATCGAGTTGTATTATAATAATGGCTCGGGCCCTTCGGGGCGATGCGAAGTTGCCTCATCAGGTTTCTTTTCCATATTTATTTGATTTAATCTGTTAATCAAGAAGTAGTAACCCGAAAATTACCGCTTACGAAATCACCCAAAGCCTACTCACCCCTAAATTTTTTGGACTAATAATAATTTCTTTCTTCACCCATACCCCATACCCTATACCCTTCGTCTGAATGCTGATTGCTGACAGGCACTACTGTTCTGTTTTAATAGATATTGTCGAAGACCTCAACCACTACATTTTTTAAATCTTCATCTATTTGAACCTGGCAGGATAATCTTGTTGCCGGGTTCTGTATCCCCATTTTGGCCAGTGTTGCTTGTTCATTTTTGTATGAATCTGCCGGATTATTTGCAAGACCCGAAACATTGACCAGGCAGGTGCCGCACCTGCCCATACCTCCGCATTGTCCAAAATCTTCCGGGCATATCTTATCTTTCAGCAGGACCATCAGGTTTCTATATTCGTGCTCGTAGGTTTGCAAACAGTACTCCTGACCTTCGTAAAAACCAGTAAATTCAATCGTATACCCTTTTGAAAGCATATTTGTTCCAATCAATTGTAAGTTCGCTGATAACCGTTACTTTTTATATCTCCGAAACTTAATCGGCGAAAGTGGTCATAGTAAATTTTTAAATCCCTGGCTTCTATAATGGGCTATTTTATGTTCAAACAGTTCTGCCATTTTTACAGCACGCCACTTAGCCTCTGTTGCTTTTTCTCCCTGGAACGATTCATCTATTGCGCGGTTGAACAGTTTCAGCCACCTGGTAAAGTGGGAATGATCAACAGGCAACTGGGCGTGAGGCGGGAACGGACTGCCATGATAGTCATTTTGCGCCAGCAATACGGTTGTCCAAAATGAATACATTTTTTCCAGGTGTTGTGGCCAACGATCCTGGATACGTGCGTAAAAAACAGGAGCGAGCAATTCATCGCTTCGTACAAAGCCATAAAAAGTATCCACGAAGTGTTTTATATCCTGTTTGTCGAGTATGTCTTTTGTTTGCTCCATAAGAATCTATTGTTTCATATTGAGATACGCAATGAGGTAGTAGGTCACCCATCCGCCGATTCCGATGATCAAAATCCATACCCAGGCAGGGATACTTTGCGGCGTTTCGCTTCCTTCAATTAAAAATTTTTGTTGATTTCCTTTACCGTATGCATTGATCATAATCGGTAAAACGCCATCCACAATCGCATTTTCTTTGATTCCTTCGATAGCAATGGAGGGTCCGTTTCTTACCTCGAACGCAATCAGGCGAATCCCTTCCTTGCCTGTCGGATCTTTGCTGATAATTTTCAGCGTATGACTACCATCTACCAGCTTCCTCGTATCCAAATCAAAATGCACAGGTGAAACAAATGAGGCGACGGGCTTCGGTTCGTCATCTATAAAAATAAATATGGTACTCTTGTCAATCATACTACTCATAATTTAAAACCAATCTTTTAATGTGTTCGTCCCCCTTTTCTCCGGGGCGTAGCAGCCATTTCACCGAGAAGAACAGTGTGGCAAGAACGATAACCATCATGACTGCTATAATCAGGTAATCCCAATCATTTTGAGCTCCACCTCCATGGGTATACCCTTTTAGAGGGCCGGTTTGCTGCCGGTCACAAACCGGGCAGGCCCATCCTGCAAAACGCAGGAGCATAAATGATATAACTAAAATCGTTTTTTTCATTGTCAATTATTTACTTGGCAGAAGTTGACTTCAGCTTTACAAAATCCATGATCTTTTTGATTTCTTCGGGCGTTACTTTTTTGCTGCTATTTCCCCAACTTGTCCTTTCATGATTGATGATGGCGGCTACTTCAACTTCTGTATATCCCATGTTGGTTCCTACCGCTGCCATTACACCATATTCCGGCCTTGCATCATATCCGTTCATGATGATATCCACATACAATTCCAGGTTATCGCCCTTTACAATCGGGCTTCCCTTGAGTGGGGGGAATGCGCCTTTTAATCCTTCACCATTCGACTGGTGACAACTTTGACAATTCGCCGTATAAAGCGCTGTGCCATCCACCTCTTTCGATTCTGCAGTACCTGCTTGCTTTTTTTCCTCGCGCTTGTATAAAAAAAGAGGATCGGGACTTCCGTCCGGAAGTTTCGCTTGTTTCAGGGATTGTAAGTAAGCAACCAGGTAAAGGGCATCCGGGGTGGCAACGAGCTTTCCCGTTTCACCTTCGAGATACGCTTCGGGCACATTGACGATCACATCTCCTTTTGACGGTTTCTCTTTAATCACAAACATCCACGGATAGGCAGGCATGATAGACTCTTTCACGACAATTCGCGGATTATACAGGTGAACGAGGTTCCAGTCTATACTAGGTTGCCGCTTACCAATATTGGTTAAATCTGGACCGGTTCGCTCGGTACCCATTAATGTCGCAGTATTACGCCAGAAATCGGTGCGTTTTATTGCCGCATAATCGGCAGGAATTCCAGGCCGTTCTCCCCAAACTTTATCCATATCTACATTTCGTACCTGCTGGGTATGACAGCCTACGCAACCATTGGCGATATAAATACTTTTTCCTTTAATTGCCGCTGCACTCAGCGGCTCCGCACTCGCAAGCGGCGCATTATTGGCCTGGTTCTTTAAAGCCGGGATAATAGCGACCAGTATAGTTAGACCAATGAAAAAGAGCGCAGCGGTCAAGAAAAGTTTTTTATAATTATCGAAAAATTCCATGTTACAAAATTAACCTGTTAGTAAACACACCTCAATTGCCGACAAGACCGTCCTTCAATTTTTCAAATGCGGCTTTTTTAACATCCACCGTTCCAATATCCTTCAGCATCTTGTACATATTGTAGGTAAAGAAAATATGGGAAAGCCACATGAGACTGCCACCGATGGCCCGCCAAAGCCAGTATGGGGCCATGGCGGTAACGCTGTCAATAAATGGTTTGCCCTGCAACCACATAAGTCCTTTCAGCGTGCCACCGTACATTAAAGGAATTGAATAAAACAGGAGGCCAATCAACGCCAGCCAAAAGTGAGCACCCACTGCCGCTTGCGGTGGCTCTTTACCTGTAAGCCTTGGCACTACCGCGTAGATGCCCGCCCACAAAAAGAAACAGATGATACCGTACATCGTCAGGTGAGAGTGGGCTACTGTAAAATCAGTAAAATGCCAGAGGAGATTGGTTGAACGAAAAGCCTCTGCAGTACCCTGCATTGAACCCGCGAAATAAAATATGATCCCGACCAGGAAGAACGGCAACGTATAACTTCCCGGCACCTTATACCAGGAACCCTTAAACGTCAACGCAAAGTTGGTAGTGCCCGCCACCACCGGTATGATCATACCTACACTGCCCACAATAGCTACCGTCTGTAACCACCAGGGTATTGAACTAAACACAAAGTGGTGTGTACCGATCAATGTATAAAAAAGAATTTGCGTCCAGAATGCAAGAATCCCCAGGCTATAGGAATAGATGGGTTTGTTTAACTGCTGCGGCAGAAAATAATATACAATGCCGAGCGTAAACATCATAAACCACATGCCCACCCCCTGGTGCATATAGTATCCCTGCACCATCGATTCGCCAAGACCATTTTGCCAGTAGGGAACATAGGCCACAATCGTGATGACAATGGCAAAGATGACGGCTGCTACTATGTACCAATTGGATATATATATTTCTTTGGTCGTTCGCCGCGCTACGGTTTGAATAAAATTGATCAGCGTCAGTACCAGCCCCACTGCAAAAAGCAGCATAACCGGCCAGATATATTCCCGAAATTCGCCACCACCGTTATTGACCCCGGCCATAAGGCAGATAGTCCCTAAAATGACGGAAGCATTGATCAGGTAAAGCGCATACCACCCTTTTTTTATACTTGCCAGTTTGGTATTGCTAACCATCGGCACAATATAATAGCCAAGACCAAGCATGGCGAGTGACGCCCATCCCCAAAACACCGAATTTGTATGAACCGGGCGTAGCCGACCAAAACTCAACCAGCTAATCTGATCAGCATCGGGGGCAACGAATTTGATCCCTACATATTCGCCAATGGTTGTTCCAAATAATAACCAGAATGTGGCGGTAGCGAAATACCATAAAATAAGCCTGGATAACTTCGGGTCAATATTCGGCCTTTTCAACGCCTTCTTTTTTAAGGCAACAAAGGTCAATCCACTCGTAATGCCTGCATTGGCAATGATTCCTTTTTCATCAACCGGGGGCATAGTGCCCGCAAGTTCATTATGAGAAAGATGGTAGTCAAGGGCTGTTTTTCTTTTTTCTAGAGCAGTCACTGCTTGTTCATCTATTTCCGTAGTCAGGTAGTTAACCAGTTCATCGGCTTCCTGCAGGTTTTGTTTGTTCCGGCGCTGTTTAACTAAATGCTGCACTTTAAAAAACATGATGACCACCCCGCCGAGAACAGGCAACATGATCAATACGAGGGTGATTATAATACCCGTTTCGCTTAGCAGGGAAACCGGTTTACCGTTTCCTGTCTGCGCGTGAAGTGTTGAACCCAATAACAACGACCCTACCAGCAGGATAACGCATAACATCGTTGAAGCGCCGGAAGAAACTTGTTTATCAATGACATCATCTCCTTGTCTTTTGTTCTTTAAGAAGATACCAATCTGGTCGCTATCCAGATTTTCCAGGTATTTTGAAAACTTCTCTTTGCCATCATTACTCGTCTTATTCAATTTTTCTTTCACCATTTGCTTTGTTTTTGCCACCATAGATACAGCAGCAATCAGGATAAAAAGGAAAGAAATGACGAGGAAAATAAAAAGGCCCATCCCGCCACTGCTGCCCCCCTTTCCTTCAGCGTTCACAGGAAGTGAATACAACAATCCAATGATACAGATCGCGCAAATTGCACGGATATGAGTGTTGGTATACATAACAATAAATATATATATAAGACCTTATTATCTTTTAATAAAACATGAGTTATCGCCTTAAATGCTTCATGCCCTGGATCAACTCCCTGTTGAATGCAGTAACCGTAGAACTTTGCAACATACTGTGGATCTGTTGACGAATCACTTTAAACTCATCATGCAACGGGCATGGTTCTCTTTCGGAACAATGTTTTAGTCCCAATGCGCAGCCCGTAAACAGGCTATCCCCATCAATAGCTTGCACGATATCAGCCAGCGTGGTTCTTTTTTCTTCTTCCTCCAGGTAAAAACCACCATTCGGGCCTTTGACTGATTGAACCAGGCCTTTCCTGCTCAGGTCCTGCAGAATCTTTGCAATAAAATGCTCCGGCGCATTAATACCCTTCGAAATTTCCTTGATCCCAACTTTAACGCCCTGTCCCGACTTCTGTGCGATAAAGATCGTCGCCAGGATCGCATACTCACACGTTTTTGAAAACATAAATCACTTTAGGCGACAAAGGTAATAACATTCGAAATAAAAGACGTTTTTATCTTTTATTATTGACAGAAACACCTTGTTGTTTTATTACCTACGATCGGCCTTCCGCAAAAGTTAACATTGGTCCTGTTTTCTTTTCATTAATTTTATCGCCGTTTAAAAAAAGAACAATGGCAAAAAAAGCAGCAAAAAAGACGGTTGAAAAAACATCATATGTAACCCGTGAGCAGATTCAGGAAAAACTGGAAAAAACGCTGTCGGATCTTAAACCATTACTGGGGGAAAAGAAATTTAAGCGGAGAATGAAGAAAGCAGGAAAACTAATATGCAGCGGCTTGCACAAAAAGGCGAAAGATGTTGTTTTGACCACCAAAAAGCCAAAGGCCGCCGAGGCACCCATTAAATAATTAAACACTCATCCCGATCGTTTTTTCTGACATATTGCTCAAAAACTCGCTGTGCCAGTGGCCGGAATGTTTTATTTATCCAGGGTCTTCGCTTATAAACCCATCTCGGAATCGCCCGCTCGACATAATATCCCACAGTTTAATCTATACGACTCCTGCTGCAGCCATCGTAGGCTACATTAGGAAAATGGTTTCCCCTACCATCAGGGTCGACGGCCGCAGGACGGCGGGGGTGGTGAGTTAGGGTGTATCCTGTTTGTCGTTAGATAACTTAA